>JAHFUH010000719.1 GCA_023265215.1 Acidobacteriota bacterium | reverse complement strand
AGTGCAAGCACTGGCCGGATCCAGGGGCGGGTCTATTTTTCCGACGGTCAAACTCCGGCTGAAGGTTACAATGTGGTTGCACGCCAGGTGGGAAATCCGAGAAGGATCGCGGTATCCTCTGTTTCCGGCTTTCTATTTACATCGTTCTTCGGTAATCCGCTGAATCCAGCTAATGACGCATACGCGCCTTATTATGGGAGCACCTATGGCTCCCATGACACCAGCCTCATCGGCTATTATGACATCCCAGGGTTGCCTTCAGGAGATTACACGATTGAAGTCGAGGCAATCAACAATGACGCAAATACCGCTTTTGTTAACTCAAGCTCTGTTGGACCTATTGCCTTTTGGATCGGATTCCAATTCAAGTTGCCCGGCTCCTGTGCCCCACAATATTTGAATTACCCTTCCGCCCTAACCGATAGCTGCTCGGCGAAATCGACCGTGACAGTGGGAGGGGGTTATGTCACCAGCACGAATACAGACATCATAATCCTTGGCACACAGCCCCGCTACGACCAGTGGGAGGACGGGCCATAACTTAAGGTCTCGTTTCTTTTTCCAAAACTTGCGACGGTGATAATTCTCGATGAAAAATCGACACAGATGCAACGGTCCATCCCATCCAAAGCCATGCGTGCGTTTCTTATTTTTTGTCTGTATAAGCGCTTTAGCGCTGCCGACAATAAATTGCGGGGGAGGCGGATCTTCTTCCACTCCCTCCAGTTCAACCACGCAAAGTACTCCATCTATCAGTTCGCTTTCGCCTTCAAGCACCACAGCGGGAAGTTCGGGTTTCACCGCGACCATTGCCGGTTCCAATTTTGCCTCCGGGTGTTCAGCAAACTGGGGGACATCTGCACGATCCTCGAATTTTATCAGCAATTCCAGCATCAGTTTCGCAATCACTGCAACGGATATTTCAACCGCTGGCACTGTTTCAATTTCGGTTTCTTGCAGCGGCAGGGTGTCCAATAGTGTAAGCTTCACAATAAACTCGATTCAACCCATCTCCTTTGCGACTAAACGTCTGCCGGATGCCACACATGCCAAGCTTTATGGATATGATCTTCAGGCGAGCGGCGGCATCCCACCATACTCCTGGTCAATTGCCTCCGGATCTTTGCCGAACGGATTAAGTCTTCTTTCAGGCAGAATAGTCGGAACGCCTCCTGCCGCAACCGGCGACACGACCTTCAATTTTGGAGTCAGGGTTGCGGATTCCGCTTTCCAGCCTTCGTCCGCTTCGCAGAGTTTAAGCATTCTGGTTCACGCCGGCAGTCTGGGACGGAATGATACGTGCGCTACCGCAACGCCCATTAAAAACGGAACTATCCGAGCCTCCATAAGTCCATTTGGCGATATCGATGTCTATTCCTTCCAGGGAACCCAAAACGCGCTTTTAAATATTGACATTGTGGCCCAAGGGCTCGCCATCTATGCCAACTCGACTACCACGGACGTATATCTGGACTCCTTTCTCGAACTTTTGGACTCCAGCTGCAATTCGCTGACCTATAATGACGATGCGACGGCAAATAACTGGGATTCATCTGTCTCGAATTACATGCTTCCCTACACCGGCACGTATTACATTCGAGTAAGTGATGCAAGAGGCGACGGGCGTCCGGATTTTGTCTATGAAATCCGTCTCTCCGGCGCAGATAATTGAAGAATCCGATTCCTATTTGCGGATGCGATTGCGGACATATTGGGTAATTGTTCAAAAACAGCCACTTCGACAGCCAAGACCGCAAGCCCAAGCGCTGAAGTATTGCGATATGTAAGACTTTGCGGCTGCTGCCACCCTATGATAGTATGGATATCTTTTTGATTTCCGCTTATTCCTCCTGAAAGGAGTTGGGTCTTTATGAGGGTATTTGAGAGTGATTCCATTAGGAACATATGCATTGTAGGTCACGGCGCTGCAGGAAAAACCTCTCTCACATCTGCCATACTGTTTACTTCTGGAGCTGTCAACAGGCTGGCCAGGGTGGATGACGGAAACACTGTCACAGACTGGGAAGACGAAGAGATCGAGCGAAAAATCAGCATCAGCTCCTCTCTGGCCCACTGCGAATGGAACAAAAAGAAGATAAATATGTTGGACACTCCCGGCTATCGCCCCTTCATCGCGGAGACGCAGCTGGCGCTGCGCGCTGCGGATGCGGCGATTGTTGTGATCGACGCAGTTGCAGGAGTTGAGGTCCAAACGGAAAAAGTATGGGAATTCTGCAACGAATATGACCTGCCCCGGATAATAGTGATAAACAAGCTTGACAGGGATAACGCCAGCAGCGAACGAAGCCTTGCGTCCATTGAAGAAGCCTTTGGCCGGGGAGCCGTGCCTATTCAAATTCCACTGGGAGCTGAAAAAGAATTCAGCGGCATCATTAACATTCTCAACAACAAGGCCTATCGCTATACCCGCGATGCCTCCGGCAAATTCCAGGAAGAAGAAGTCCCCGCCGGATACATTGATGAATTAGGCCAGCTGCGCGAAAAATTGATTGAAATGGCAGCAGAAGGAAACGACGCGCTGATGGAGAAATTTTTTGCAGACGGGACACTGGAACAAGCGGATATTATAGAGGGCCTTAAATCAAGCATTTTGCAAAAAAGCATTTTTCCCGTTCTTTATACCAGCTCTACTCTAAATATCGGCATCTCGCAACTGCTGGACGCAATTGCCGATCTGCTCCCCTCCCCAGCAGTTGTGGGCAAAACCAAAGGAATAGATCCAAAAACCATCCAGGAAGTTGAGCGCGCCATCTCCAGCAAGGAGCCTTACGCCGCTTATGTTTTCAAAACGATCGCGGATCCTTTCGCCGGCCGCATCAACCTTATCAAGCTGTTTTCCGGCGTTATGC
>JAHFUH010000203.1 GCA_023265215.1 Acidobacteriota bacterium | reverse complement strand
AAAAAGCACGGACCGCGCTGCGCCAGTCCATGAACACGGAGAGGATTCCCGAGGTAACCATGCACGCGGTTCCGCCCCAAAGAGTCCACTGGACGAGGAGCCGGAAGCCCGTGACGCCGGCGGCCTCGGCAACATGAGACTGGATCCAGGGAACAAACATCATCCAGCAGGTGATGGAGCCGATCAGCATGCTGATCGCAACCCGCATGCCGACAAACATTCCGGCGGCTATGAAAATCGGATCCCAGGCGAAGACGACTGTCCGCCCGATCCACGCAGGTCCCAACGTCGCAGCGCTCAGCCGATCCACCAGGGTTGAAATCTGGATCGCCTCAAGCCTCAGGCTTATCAGGCGGAGCCCATCGGTCAGGAATGCGCTCAATGCTGCAAACAATCCGCCGATCCCGAGGGCGCGCGCCGCGCGTATCCCCTTCTCCCCCTTTGCGTGAAGGGCGCGGAGAGTCTCGGCTGCGGCAATTCCACTGGGAAAGCGGAGTTGCTCAACGTTGATCATCTGCCGCTTCATCGGGACAGCCATCGTCACTCCGAGGACGGCGATAAAGAAGACCCAGCCGAACATCAGATGGAGCGGAAGGGTTTGATTATTGAGAAGAATGTATGCAGCAAAGGCTGATATCAAGGTTGTGCCGGTTGAATAGCCCGCGGAGCTTGCAGTCGACTGCATGCAGTTGTTTTCGAGAATGGTCATCGGCGAACGGCTTAGTCCCACGCGGCAAATCCCGTTCCAAATCGCATAGGAGAGAATACAGGCGGTAATGGCAACTCCGAAAGACCATCCCGCCTTCAGGCCGATATAAATATTGGTGAGGGACAGGATTCCGCCGAGAACCCAGCCCATGATTATCGCCCGCCAGGTCAGTTGCGGGATTGAGTCGCCCCGGCCGAGATAGCAGTTTTCATACCACTGCCGCTCGATATCCTCCGGTGTTCCTTTGAAGCCTTCAACCGGAAGAACGTAGTCCTCATACGGATCGTGCTTTGACTCGTCGGACATATTCAATCCCCCATTGTTTTGCCTTAAGGGCATGCGCAAGAATTACTTGGCATTTTGCTGCCGGCTCCCAGGCCCGCTGGCTAGGCGCGAGCGACGAGAACTGGGTCCGAAGGCCCAGCCATGCCGGGCTGCATGTAAGGAGCGAGCAACATCACCAGCGGGCCTGCGGGCCGCAGCCCGAAGGGGCGCGGCGGCGGCGGGCACCTGCTTCGTTGCCGCTCCTCGACGATGACACCGCATCGCCTGCGTCGCGTCGCCTTGCATCTGCCCGCCCGTCGCTCGCGCCAAAATGCAACCTTTATTCACTACCAGGCCCTAAGGCTTGATTGCCGCCAGCACTGCATCCGTGGTGGCTTTTACTATCGCATTGATATCTGCGTCACTTAATGTTTGAACGGAAGGTTGCTTAAACCCGCGCATCGCCGCTGGAGCCAAAGCGATGGCGCCTGTGCGGTCCGGCATATCCGAAAGCTCCTTCTTATTGAATCGCACATCGGGTAGTCCAAGCCGTTTTTTAATTTTGAGCAGATCCTGTTCTTTTTCGGGGGGTATCTTAACATAAGGAATTCCGAGTTGACGACTGATCAAAAGCGTCCAGCAATAGTTCTCGAGGTTTTCTGCATACCATTCGGCATGAGTGGGTGTGTCAGCCCAACAGACAATCCCGTGGTTTCCGAGCAGGATGGTATTGTGATCCTGGACAAACGGCAATATCGTCTCTGCGAATTTTTGTGTGCCGGGAGTCTCGTAAGGAGTAATGGCGACGCTGCCCACGAAAACATCGAACTCGGGAATGATCCGAGTGGGCGGAACATGGCCGGTGATGGCGTAAGCTGTTGCGTGCGGCGGATTGCAATGAACAACTGCTTTGGCCTGAGGAACATTCTTGAAAATCTCGTTGTGCAGAAGAACTTCGCTCGTGCGCGGCAAAGTGCCGGCGAGCTGATTCCCGTCGAGATCAACGAGGCAGAGAGATTCTGGCTTGAGATCTGCTTTGCTCAGCAGAGTGGGAGTGCAGATCACGAAGTTTTCTCCAATGCGACAGGAAATGTTGCCGCCGTTGCCGTCGACATAGCTGCGCTGCCAGAGTTTCAGGCCTACGGCGCAGATCTCCTCCTTGATTGCATTAGCCTCCGGTGAATAAAACGCTTCCCTGGCTTCGATCATTCCTGGCGCTTGATTCATAGTTCACCTCGCTGTGAAGCTTCATTTTATAATTATGGAAGAATTAGTTCCCCATGCGAAAGAGCAAAAAAACTGGATTCCACTGAAGATCCTTTTGAATCTGTGAAATCTGTGCAATCCGTAGCGTCTTTGTTTTTCCGAAACAAATAATCGCCAAAATTCAGCGAATAAAACGAGAGAAGCGATAGCAGAAAAGCAGGACGTCAGTAACTGCTGCTGTTTTCTCTTTCCAGGATAGTTTTTTATCGGAGGGGTGTGTATGAGTTAAAAACGGGCTTATGAGCAGATGAGATCCGGGAATCCTCTGATGAAGCTCGACGCTTTCCTCCGGTGGGATGAGGTCGTCATATGCGCCGTGAATTAAAAAAACAGGGCAACGCAATTCACGGAGTGCGGATTCGGGATCCAGTTGCCGGTAAAGACGCGGAGCAAGAAATTTTTCAATTGCACTGGCCAGCTCCGAATCTGATGGAATCTTCTTCGATGTTGCCAGCCTGTACCAGCGCTCTCCTTCGGACGTCAAACTGCGCGCTGGCTGCGAAACCTCTTTCTGCAGCAGCAGATTAAAAAGGGAGTTCTTCAAAAGGACGCGATCCTCAACGGCCGGGAGCATGTCGAGCGCCGCAAGCATGATGATCCACCTGGCGTAGAATTTGGTCGGATAAAATTCGGCGGTATCTTCGGAATCCGTGGACAACCATTGTTCTGTGCAGCGGATCAAATTGTGGTAGGCCCCGATGCTTGCCACGAATGCAACCCGGTCCCGAATTGCGGGATTGGCGGCTGCGATCAATGCGAGAGTGCCGGAATAGGAGACCCCTGCCAGACCCGTTTCCCGGGGATGTTGAGCGCCGTAAAGTGTCTCCGCCTCACGATGCCAGATCAGCAACTGGTTGATTGGTTCCGCCGAAATCTGGAAATTTCGGAATTCCTCAATATCAGGAGTTATGACCAGCAGTCCTTGTGATGCCAGAAAACGGGATAGGGCAACCAACCTTGGATGATAGCACCCGAGTTCGCTGATTCCTGGGGCCAGGACCAAAGCTTTTTTGGCGGACAAATTTGCCGGCCGATAGGTCAGCGCCCAATACTCCCGATCGCCTTTGCGCCGGCTGACTTTATTTTCTATTACATCCGCGTGCCGCATCTCTTCGCCTGAAGCCATTTTCTGAAGAGCGGATGCGAGCCGAACGGAATAGATCAATGGACTCAGCGGGTTCCAAAGAAAAATCAAAACCGCGAAAATTCCGGCCGCGATTGCCAACTTCCACATTCTGGAGACAGAAGCCATTAAAAACTCGCAATTGAAACAGGTATTATAACGCCCTAAGGGCTTGCAGCAAACCGGAACCACTTCCGCGGCGTGTATAACGCGAGTAGCTTGAGCCGTCTAATCATTTTTTTGCGCACTTGTTTATAGAAGATCGTGCAGGGAGGATCCCCTTGGTTTCGAGCCAATTCAAAAGGAGGCTGCATATGAAAGGCTTGCTCATCGCAGTGATCGCGATGGGCTGCTGCGCGGACCCAGATCGTGCAACCCCCATGCGGCTGGGCCTTCGGACCCAGATCCCTTCGGGTTCCGGCTTTGCGCGGGCATTTGCTTCGTTACCGCTCCTCGACGATGGCACCGCATCGCCTGCGTCGCGGAGCCTTGCATCTGCCCGCGCGAAGCCAGGAACGCGGCCCCTCCTAATACTCGGACAGGCTCCTAGATAGCAGCTGAGGTAACGAGGCTCTGACTTGCTTGTAGCCAGACCTGCTATCAACATCTATCTGGATCTGAAGATACCAGGGAATCAAGTCTCCAGGTTTATTTTGCGCAGTAGGGCGTAGTAGCGTGGACGCGAGCGCAGCGGATCGGGGCGGCGACTGGCTTGACCGATCCTTTAGGCCGATTCATGGTAGCCACTGACGGGCTACTCGCGCCCCCAGCCATGCACCGGCGAAGGAACACACCATTGCGACGATTGCCCAAGCGGAAACAATACCGGCCTTGCTGCAGCTTTCCGGAAGCGGTAATGCAAAAGCGCCGGCCAAAACCGGGAGACCGGCTAAATACATTGCCGAGTCATTTCCGGAACTGTCCATGGATCGTCAATATGATTTGCTGAGCATATATTGGAATGCTCTGAAAATTCCGGAAATGGTTCCTTCGCTGGAAAAGGTCCTCAACCAGGAAAATACGCGTAATCATGGCCTGCTTAACAAGACTCTCCAGCGTTTATATGAACTGGACCCCGAAAAGGCAAGACCATACATCCTGGCAGAGATCCGGGAGCCACGTATCGACAGTCCCATGGGCTGGCCCATGCCCACAGCCGATACACTCGGCGTTCTGCCCGACCGGACGCTTCCCCAGTTCGATGAACTGCTGGCTAGGCGGTTTGCCGATCTGCGAAGCCGCACTCAAACCTTGGATGCAGGTCTTATCGACCGCTACGCAACGGGATCCATCCTTCCACAGATCAAAGCCGTTATCGAAAGAGTCATAGTCGGATCATGCGACATTGCCGACAGCATCACTGATTATCTTCTGCGCGTGGATCCCCAATATGGTATATCCGTTATGTTTAAGGAGCCCAGGGAATGCACGCCGAGATCTTACAAGACGCTGCATGCGATCGATCGATTTGCGGATGTCGAGCCTGGCGTCATTGAACTATTGAAGGGTCCGGAATTGTTTAAGGCCCGTCAGGCAGCGGAGTTGCTGGGGAAATATGGAGGGCCGAAAGCAAAGGAAGCCCTTTTCGAATGCATGCGCCAATTTCACGAAAAATGGAACGGCCGTGAGAAGGAATTGAGTATGCATGCCAATATGCCCCGGGATGCAAGCGAAGCCGGCTCTTTTCAATACGGGCTGACCGGCGCTCTGGGTCAAGCAGGCAACTGGATCCTATCCAATGAGGAAATTGATGAACTGGAGAAGCTCGCTATTGGATCGCAACGCGATATGGTTACACAATGGCGATGGCAGTCTCCTGTAAATATATCCGTCCACTCATTCAATAACGCCGATCCAAACTTTTCTGTCGCGGGTCTTTATAACACGGATAGCGTGAAGGATCTGTGCAATAAGCTGTCTCAATTCCCGGAAGGCACGGTGTTTCGTTTGTCTGCGCCCAGTCCTGATAAGCGTATTGCAGATGAAATAAGGATCATCAAGGATTTCGCCTCAGCTCATGGGCTGTGGAACCAAGACGCTTTTTCAGAAGCGAAAACAATCTTCTTCGCGTCTGAGACGCATTATTCTCCATTACGGAGGAGATCGTCAGCGAAGCGCCGACTGCGTTAGCCTCGCCCAAAATCCCGCCATTTCAAGCGGCTCGAGAAATCGCATCGACTCGAAAGAGATCGAACCTCCACGACGAAGTGGACAGTATATTCTGGCGTGTCTATTTTTCCTGGTAAGCATTGCTGAAGCTGACAAAAGCAAAGGGAATAACTGGAAAAATTAGAGTAAAATGTGAAAAAGGTGCCTGTCACCAATTTTGAATAAATACGTCATCCTGGGCGCCTGCAATCCCTCGCTTGCTTATCAAGCGCTGCAGAAAGAGATAAATCGCGGTTTGTTGATTCCCTGTGTCTGGAACACAAGCCAAAAGGAGGAGTGATAATGGACGGCAAGGCGCAGTTTGAAAAGCTATTTTCACCTTTTTCCATAGGGAAGATGCAGGTTAAGAACCGAATTATTAAGACTGCCGCAGAGATGAATACCCACGACCTCCATGATGCCCATATGAACCAGAGAACCATTGACTACGTAGAGGCAGTGGCCAAGGGTGGCGCAGGCATGGTTATTCTCTGGGACGCCTACGTTGATTATCCTTTAGGTGCACGGATGTTCGATGGGTTGCGTATTGATGCTGACGAATACATTCCAGGCTTCAGCAAATTGGCTGATGCCGTCCACAAACATGATTGCAAGTTATCGGTGCAGATGATGCATGCTGGACCCTGGTGCCCCACGTCGCTTTCCGGGCGCCAACCCATTGCTGCTTCGGTGATGAAAGTGGAGGTGTATGAAAAACACTGGGGTGACGAAACCGTTGAGGCAACCATTGCCGATATTAAAGAAATTCAGGGGAAGTTCGTAATAGCGGCGGAGCGTTTTAAAAAGGCCGGGGTTGACCATCTGGAGGTACATTGCGCTACGCAGCACCTGGGCAATACTTTTATGTCGCGTCACTGGAATAAACGCCAGGACCAATACGGCCCTCAAAGCCTGGAAAACCGGGCTCGGTTTATTGTTGAGATCCTGCAGGAAATGAAGAGACGTCTGGGGAAAGACTTCCCGATCGGCGTCCATTATAATGCCGCCGAATATGGAATTGACGACGGTATAACGCCTGCGGAAGGTCAGGAGTTTGGTCGCATATTTGAAGCTGCCGGCGCCGATAACCTTCATCCCAAAGCCGATGGTTTAGGTCCAATCTATAGCTTAATGAACTGGCCCGATACGGTCTGCTATCCCGAGGTTCCGGTTCCCTTGCCGGAAGGACTTGATGGAAGCCGGAGCGGGGCTGGATTCTGGGTACCTCTAGTCGCATCAGTCAAGAAGGCAGTTTCCATACCGGTGATTGCCACCGGCGGCATCCATTCCGAACTGGCAGAGAAAATCCTGCGACAGGGTAAAGCAGATTTTATTGGCATGACCCGGCGTCTGCTGGCCGACCCGGAACTCCCCAACAAGGTTGCCGCGGGAAGACTGGAGGATATTGCCCCGTGTACACGCTGTCTCTCCTGCCTCGACAGAATACATTCGCACCCTATTCCGGGGAGATCATGCTGCCGCGTCAATGCTTCTCTGACAAGAGAGCGGGAATACGAAATCAAACCAGCGGTTAAGAAGAAAAAGGTTATGGTAGTCGGTGGTGGACCTGCGGGAATGGAGGTGGCAAGGGTAGCAGCTTTAAGGGGACATGAAGTAGTACTGTATGAGAAAGAACCTCAACTGGGCGGATCCGTAACTGTGGCGGCCACGATTAAGGGGCCTGAAATTGAAGACCTTCCAGCGCTGATTTGCTATCTCAGCACCCAAATCACCAAGCTGGGCGTCAAGATCAATCTTGGCAAAGAAGTTAATAAGGCGTTGGTTGAGCAGGTGAAGCCGGATGTGCTGATATTGGCTACAGGAGGTCAATATTCCATTCCGGAAATACCTGGCATCGATTCGGGCAAGGTGGTCAGGGCGGCCGACCTGAACCGCCAGCTGAAGACTTATTTGAGGTTCACAAGCCCCGGGCTGCTGTCATGGGCTACGAAATTCTGGATGCCCATCGGCAAAAATGTCGTCATTATCGGTGGCGCCATCCAGGCCCTGCAGCTAGCCGCGTTTCTGGTTAAGCGTGGTAGAAAGGTCACAGTCGTGGACACAGCTGAGAAAATGGGGGATGGACTGGTTGAGTTTTATAAGATGCGCCTGTTTTGGTGGCTGGAGCAAAAGGGAGTGCCTTTGTTGTCCGGCGTGAAGTACGGGGAGATAACAGATAAAGGGCTGACGATCACTACCAAAGAAGGAGAGAAAAGGATCTTAGCGGCAGATGCCATAGTACCTGCTTTGCCCATGATGCCGGACACGGAGTTCGTCAAAAGCCTGAAGGGGACAGCCCCTGAAATTTATCAGATTGGCGACTGTGGGAACTCTGCGCTGATAATCGATGCTATTGGAGACGGTTCACGTATCGGTCGTGCCATATAGGGAAAAGTGGTGCAGGAGCATTGTTGACATCACCGATTGTATTTATATAATCGATTGCTTTTCAAATTTATTATAAAAAATATTTGGAACAGAGAGGCATCTATGACTCGTGAAGAATTCGATGTTTACTTGCAAAAATTCAACAGCAGGGATTACAAGGGATTTCTTGATTATTTCGCTGACGAATTCGAAATGATACATGTTGGTGGTTCGTTTAAGTCCCGGGAATCAGTAATGAAGTTCTATAATTTCCTTCATGCCTATATTAAAGAAAGTGTGATCGTGGACCGCTTTGTTTCTGATGAACATACTATTGCGCTTGAAGCCAGAGTGCAGATTCAGGGAGTGAAGGAATTATCGCCCGAGACAGTCGCTGCCTCGGACTTTCCGAAGCTTAAGCCGCTTGTTGTCGGACAGACAGCCGTGATTCCGCAGTTCATTCATTATCACCTGGAGAAAGGGAAATTCGTAAAAGTCGTTTGTGCGGAACTTTAGGGGAAAAAGGTGCCTGTCACCAATTTCACCTTTCGGCATGATAAACCATTTATTTCTGATCCCCCCCCTATCAGAGCCCAGGTTAGCGTGTTTTTCGCCAACCCTGGGTAGAGACGAATACCATTGCTGAAAGGGTTGCGCCCGG
>JAHFUH010000718.1 GCA_023265215.1 Acidobacteriota bacterium | reverse complement strand
CGTTGCCCTGGGATTTGGCGTAACTCTCCTGGTGGGACTGACATTTGGAATGATACCCGCGTTGAGAGCTTCCCGCCTAAATCCAGTAGAGGCACTGCGATATGAATAAACAGGAGGATTTTAGGGATTTTATGAAACTTGGCAGGCACTGAACGTATCTATTCTATGTTGGCGTTTCATGGCGAAACGGGGCAGACGAACTGACATCTTATGGAGCCTTCCTGTAACTTAACCCTCCCCATTTAAAAATTTTAATATTATGAAGAGGAAAACCGGCTGGTATTTTCTTGTCCTCTATCTGGCGATTCTCGGCAGTTTTTGCGGGCTGGAAATCGACACTTACAACGGAGACCTGCCGTTTTTTAAGGCAAGCACGCTTTTGCTCTTCCTCAATGTCCTGGCTGTGATTCTGCTTCCTCCGGTACTTTACATTCTCTGTAATTCAATCCGGTATCTGCGGAGCAACAGGGCCGTCCGATCCGGCATCCTTTTCCTCAATACTTTTTATTTCCATCTTGTGGCATTTCTCCTGCTGTACAAAGCTGTGCGAAAGATGGATTTCGATTTCTATTTCTTCTGGTACAACACCTCGGACGCTCTCCCGGCTCTCTGGAAGCTCTTCGCTCCGTGGTTTCCCATTTTTGCTTTATCAATGGCAGCGTTTATGTTCATTCAGAGAGCAGCTTTTTCACCGGTGATGGAAACTCTCGGAAAATCAACACGTAAAGCGGGGCTCTTTCTGGCAACGATTGTGGCTTTAAGCCTGTTCTGCCAGTTCGCAACTCTTGCGAACGTTCGTGCTTCAACCGCAGGATTTGTTTACACAAGTTTTCTCACCGACCGCCAGATCAGAAATGGCTATCGCGAACAATATCGCCAACATATTTTGGCCCTGGAATCAGACACTCCCAGTTCTTCCGGCCCGATTGATCCGACTGTAGTGGGAGATATCGTCTTTTGCATCAAACAGGAAAGTCTGAACGGCCTTTTGATAGGTCCGAAGGTTACGCCACAGCTTCTGAGAGCTTCTCATGACGGAATCCTGTTCGAAAAACAATATGGCAATTCAATCCAGAGCATACGCGGCTATGGATGCATTCTCTGCGGAGTGCCCCCGAGCATAACAGAGGATCTTGCCGACGCCTATTCGGCGACAGAATTACAGAAGCTTCCCTGCCTGCCGAAAGTATTCAAAGCACTCGGCTATCATACCCTCTATTTTTTCGGCGGAAGCCGGAACCCGCGAATCGAGCATTTTGCCGAATCCATCGGATTTGAGAGGTTTCTGGCGGATGATATTGTGCATCCCGGAGATGTTAAGTTTGACTGGGGCTACAGGGAAGACATTTTTTTTGCAAGGGTGGACGAATACATTCAAAAGCATTATTCAAAGGAAAAGCTTTTTGTCTTCATAGATACCGGCGCCACGAATCACGATCCGTTCCAGGTTTTGGACAATAAGCTCCTGGATAAAATTCCCTACCCTCTTCATACGAGATTTGAGGAGCATCTTTCAAACACCACTTTCGTTCAGGATTCTTACTTCGGGCAGTTCTACGATATTTTCCGGAAGCATTATGCAGATCGAGCCTCCCTGCTGGCGGTGAGCGACCACTCGTGGCCGATCCCGATTCACGACCTGAACATCTTTAATGAGAGGGGCGCTTACGAAGAGAATTTTCTTATTACTATGCTTTTTGTGCCTCCTTTATCCAGGAGAACTGATTTCGCGATTGGGTCCAAAGTCACTCAACGTTTTAGCCAAATGGACATTTTGCCCACTTTTCTCGACTTGATCGGCCTGAAACAGGATTATCTGCTTGGCGAATCTTTTGCGCCCTGGCTTCTGTCGTCTCAAAACTTCAGGAGGTTGGCGCCACAAAAAATTAAGATTTCCGTCCAACCCTATGGCGGAGGATATATTTCCGCGGTTGTTTACCCCAAGAAGTATCTTTTTGACGTGCTTAACCAGAAGGTCGAGATTTTTGATTTGGCAAAGGATGCCAAGGAACAATTTCCCACGGTGCGCAATGCCGACGAGTATCTTTATCTCCTGAACGAGTTTTTCCAATCGGAGATTCCGGAATAGCACTGCCATTTTCGAAATGGAACTCCATAATCTTAAAATAATATTAAGAATCCGGCTTACAAGTTTCCTGAATTTAATTATTTAATCAATAAACTGTGTTTTGCCATTAATGGCGTTTCTGTGTCGGTTTTTCGTAAGGTCTCTGAGCTTTGCAGCCGATTGGAAACAACATGAATAGGCGAAGCCGAACCCGATTTAAAACAGATTTAACTGCAATTATAACCTGCTCAGACTCACCGGGCGTTCAAACAAAGGCCAGGCTGGCGGACCTTTCGGTTCATGGCATCAGCCTTATCGTCGGCAACGAACTGAACATTGGTTCAGCCGCCAAAGTCGAATGGGGAAACGCCATGTTTGTTGGCGAACTGATTTATTGCCAGCCTCATGGCAACGAGTTTCTCGTCGGCTTGAAAGTTGAAGAGCCCGTTTACGAGACGGCAAAAAAATAAAAACGACAAACGATGGTTGTTGACCGGCCTGGAAAAGCAGCAAGATTACTCAAAGTCTCGAAATCTCGAAGTCTCCAAAAATCCACCAAATGGCACGATCCAGGTGATATTATTAGACAGTTCATTCCTCGTCGTTTAACAGCGGCGCGGCGGTTCCGATAGGCTTAGGCGGCTGAAGGATCCGGGCGGGATGGGTCCCGCTGATTATGAACGCGCCTAGAGAGGAGGTGATCCAGTGGACATATCGAAATGCGCTTGGACGGAGGTGGCGTCCTCGTAAGACGGACGTTTAGGGTGCCGCTGAGGACAACCCAACGCCACCCACTCAGGCA
>JAHFUH010000202.1 GCA_023265215.1 Acidobacteriota bacterium | reverse complement strand
ATCTAAATGATACCCTAACCTGAGATTTAGTCTAAGTATCAAAGACGCCGGTCGAGGTATAATTGAGGTTTTACCCAGTTGCGCAAATGGCCAGAAAACCTGCTAGCGATAAAGACCTTACCTATTCCAATATTCCCTATGGGAGAGCCCTGATCCACTCCTCGGAATTCCGGATCAGCACTCCTTTTCAACCCTGTGGCAACCAGGCCGCGGCGATCGAACAGCTGGTCCGCGGGGTAGAAGATGGCGAGAAACATCAGGTTTTGCTCGGTGTCACCGGGTCAGGCAAGACATTCACAATGGCGAAAGCAATTGAGGCATTGAAGCGCCCCGCCCTGGTGCTTGCCCATAACAAAACGCTTGCAGCTCAGCTTTACAGGGAATTCAAGACGTTTTTCCCTGACAATGCGGTGGAGTACTTTGTTTCTTATTACGATTATTATCAGCCGGAAGCTTACATTGCCGCCACCGATACGTACATTGAGAAAGACGCGCTGATTAACGACGAGATCGACCGGCTTCGCCATTCCGCAACACGCTCGCTCTTTGAACGCCGGGATTGCATCATTGTGGCCAGCGTCTCGTGCATTTATGGCCTTGGCTCCCCCGAGGCTTACTACGGAATGCTTCTTTTTCTGGAAAAAGGACAGCGGATTCAGCGGGACGAGATTTTGCGGCGCCTGGTCGAAATGCAATATTCCCGACAAGATTACGGATTGGAACGAGGGTGTTTCCGGGCGCGCGGCGATGTGGTGGAAGTAGTCCCGACGTACGAGGATTATGCCGTTCGCATCGAGCTGTTCGGCGATGAAATCGATTCCATCTCCCAAATAGATCCGATTACCGGGCGGGTTTTGAAAAAGCATGAGCGCATGCCTATTTATCCCAAGTCTCATTATGTTCAACCACGGGATCGGTTGTTGCGCGCGATGGATGCCATCAGAGAAGAACTGGAAGAATGGCGGACGCATCTGGAAAAAGAAGACAAGCTTCTTGAAGCTCGCCGGCTGCATCAGCGGACCATGTTCGATCTCGAAATGATGAAGGAACTGGGCTATTGCCGAGGGATCGAGAACTATTCCCGGCACTTGACCGGCAGGATGCCCGGAGAACCTCCGCCGACTCTGCTCGATTACCTTCCCCGTGATTGGATGCTTTTCATTGACGAAAGCCATGCAACCATTCCGCAGGTGCGCGGGATGTATTTCGGCGACCGTTCCCGGAAAGAGAGCCTGGTTAAATATGGATTCCGGCTTCCATCGGCATTGGACAACCGGCCGCTGAATTTTACCGAATTTGAAAAACGCGTGAACCAGGCCATTTATGTTTCGGCCACACCCGGTCCATACGAACTAACCAAGTCCGCAGGAGTTGTCGCAGAACAACTCGTGCGCCCTACCGGGCTTATAGATCCGGAAATCGAAGTGCGCCCCGTGGCAGGTCAGGTTGACGATCTTATGGAGGAAATCCGCCGCCGTGCCGAGTGTAACGAACGCGTCCTTGTCACAACCCTGACAAAGCGCATGGCAGAAGATCTTGCGGAATATTACACAGAACTGGGCATGAGGGTGCGGTATCTCCACTCGGAAGTGGAAACCCTGGATCGAATTAAAATTCTGAGATCGTTGCGGGCGGGAGAATTCGACGCCCTCATAGGAATCAATCTTCTGCGCGAAGGGTTGGATCTTCCTGAGGTTTCTCTCGTGGCGATCCTGGACGCAGATAAGGAGGGATTCCTTCGTTCCACGACTTCCCTGATCCAAACGATTGGGCGAGCTGCGCGTCATATCAATGGCAAGGCAATCCTATACGCTGATGTCATGACGGGATCGATGAAATCTGCGATTGATGAAACGAATCGCCGGCGCGCAACTCAGCGGCTCTACAATATAGAAAACAACATCACACCCCAATCCATAATAAAACCGCTTGATCCGGATCTGGTTCGGATCTATGAAGGGGATTACTACGAGCTGCCGGCCGTGGCAGAAGAAGACGTCCGCTATAGCTCAGCCGAGGAAATGGAGATGGATATCCAACGGCTCGAAAAGGAGATGCGGCAGGCGGCTAAAGATTTTGAGTTCGAAAAAGCGGCCGCTCTTCGAGACCAGGTGAAGAAGCTGAAAAAAGCCGCTCTGGAATTTATGGCTCAATCCTCAGATTAGAAGCCAGGAGCCAGAAGCCAGGAGCCGGAATAGTCTCGCTAATTACAGTTTTGGGTTTCATTCCGGCTTCTGGCTTCTGGCTTCTATTCTCAATTACTGGGACAGGACATTTGCCATGATCAAAACGATACAGCCGACATCCATGATCCGGGGAATTGTTCATTTGCCGGGCGACAAATCCATCTCTCACCGGTATGCGATGTTCGCTGCCATTGCTGAAGGTGTTTCCACGCTTGAGCATTTTGCCGCAAGCCGGGATTGTCACAGCACCCTGGATTGCCTGCGATCTTTGGGCGTGGAAATTGATGAAGCCGGGGACAACGTTGCTATTCGGGGGCGCGGCCTTCGAGGGTTTCAGGCGCCTGAGCGGATTCTCGATGCGGGGAATTCCGGCACAACTATCCGCCTGCTTTCCGGAATTCTGGCCGGCCATTCATTTGAGTCGAGCATTTCCGGAGACCAATCTCTCTCCAGCAGACCCATGAGAAGAATTGCAACTCCTCTCCGGTTGATGGGCGCCAGGATCGAATCACGGGAGGGGGAATTGCCGCCTCTCAGGATACGAGGCGGTGCTCTCAAAGGCATCCGGTACAGGCTGCCTGTTGCAAGCGCGCAGGTGAAATCCTGCGTTCTGCTCGCAGGTTTGTATGGAAGCGGGCCAACAGCGGTTGAAGAAATTGTTCCGACCCGCAATCACACAGAAATCGCCCTCAGGGAATTCGGGGGCTCCATCCGGATGGAGGGCAATTGGATTGAGGTGGATCCAGCCCCATTGCTGAAAGCGAGGAGGCTCGCCATCCCGGGAGATCTTTCAGGGGCGGCGTTTTTTATTATCGCCGCTGCTTTGTCTCCGAATTCCGATCTTCTTATCCCCGGTGTTGGTTTGAATGAAAGGCGGTGCGAGCTGCTGAATTATCTGATCAGTGCCGGGTTGGATCTGCAAATCGAGAATGTAACGAAGGATGCAGGCGAACCCAGAGGAGATTTGCGAGTGCGTCACAATTCCGCTCTGCTGCGATCCAAACTTCCTCCCATCCAAGGAGAGCTTACGGCTGCCCTGATCGATGAAATACCTGTGCTATCCATCCTTGGCTCCCAAGTCCGGGGTGGGCTTGAAATTTCCGATGCCCAGGAACTGCGGATTAAGGAGAGCGACAGAATCTCTGCTCTGAGTGCGAATCTGAAGTCCATGGGAGTGGAAGTGCAAGAAAAACCTGACGGGCTTGTCATTTCCGGAGGCCGGAAATTGCAGGGAACAGACATTGTCACCCATGGCGATCACAGAATAGCAATGGCTTTTGCCGTTGCCGGCCTATCCGCACAATCAGAGACGCGCATTCACGAAGCCGAATGCGCCGACGTCAGTTTTCCCGGTTTTTGGGATGCGCTGGACGGAATCACGCGATGAAATGTGGACGAGGCGTCTCGCCGCGTTCAATTCGCGATTGGAGCGTAACCAAAATGCGCGGCGGGAGGCCGCGTCTACTTTAAGAGAGCTTTTTCCATCAGCGTCTTCAATCGAATTCGCGCGCGGAATACTTTCAACCTGGCTGCCTGCTCGCTGCACTTTAGAATCTCAGCCATTTTGACGTAGGGGATCTGTTCGATGTCCCGGAGGACAACAGCCATTTTTTGATGACTGGGAAGCTGGTCCAGCATTCTATGCAGGAGTGCCTGCATCTCCTGGCGGTTTTCAACGGAGGACTGCGGTACTTCATTTTGGTTCATCAGTTTTTCTATGCTGCTGGTTTCTTCCAGGCTCAGTTCGCTGAAGGTGTGAATTTTCTGCCGTTTAGCGCGTCTAAGCTCGTCATAGCACTGATTGATCGCGATTCGGTACAGCCAGGGGAAAAATGGCCGTTTCGTGTCAAACTTTGGGAGTGAGAAGTAAACCTTTAAAAAGACCTTTTGGGCAATATCTTCGATCTCGTCCCGCCGGCCGATGTAATGGTAGGCAAGGTTTAAGATCACTTGCTGATATTTCCGCACCAGTTCTTCAAATGCAAGCTGGTCCCCTTCCTGGGATCGAACGACCAGCTTCCGGTCTTCATCTGGGTAAGATTCCTTCCACACAAAATGGATCCTATCCTATTCGGGCTTCCAATCCAAATCCCTTCGGGTATTCCCGCTTCTGAATAATCCGTGTGAAGCCCATATTCTGAGTGGACCGGCGCGAGTTTGGGGGAGGGTTAGTACTTTGTGGGAGAAGTCAGCAGGCTGTAATGAGCTTTGTTACTCAGCACCTGTTTTACATACCCTCTAGTCTCACTGAAAGGGATTTGTTCAACGAATTCCGCCATATCCACAGTGCCGAAAGCTCTCAGCCAGCGATCCACACGCGTATCGCCGGCATTGTAAGCCGCAAGAGCGAGCTCCTCTTTTCCATACTGCTGTAACAACGACGCCAGATATTTCACTCCGAGCGTGATATTGGTTTCGGCTTGATAAAGCTTCTTTGCGGAATAGCTCCGCAAAGAAGCCTGTTTGGCCAGCTTCTTTCCCGTAGACGGGAGTATCTGCATTAATCCCCGGGCATTTGCCTTCGAATGGGCTTTTTCTTCAAAGCCGGATTCCTGCCGGATCACGCTGAGAACCAGCGTCGGTTCCAGCCTGCTTCTGGCAGACTGAACGGAAATGGTTTGCCAATATCGCACAGGGAACAGCATGCGCCAGATTTCTTCAGGCAGTGCATCGCCAGGGCGATAATTGTAATCGGGAAAGGCTCTGCGCAAACTGGCGATAGCTTCGTTGTGATCATCCTTGCTGCCATAGATTCTTGCCATCAAGTAGCAGAGAGATTCCTGGTGTTCAGGGTTATGGCGAATTCCCCATCGAATCTCTGAAATGGCAAGATCCGGCAGTCCCGCTTCCTGCAATTGGCGGGTTCTCTCGATGACTCTGTTCGCAGCTTGATCCGGCTCCTGAATGGATATGGCTGGATATTGTATTGTTTCGCAAACCGACGCGATCTTTTCGAAATCAATGCCGAAAGCTGCACTCTTCCCGGAGCTATCCGCCTTCTTCAAGGATGCTTCTGCCTCGCGAGCGCACCAGCCATAGTAGCTGTCGTTTGCCAGCTGCCGGGCCCGCGAGTATAGATATTTTGCATGTTCAGGATCCCCCAGCTTTTGATAACAGCGGCCCATCCAGTAAATCGCCGAGCCGGCCGAAAGAGGGTCCGGATATGCACGCAGGTAGTCCCAGAAAGCCAATGCCGCGTCTTTATATTTTCCGTCAAAATATGGAAATAATGCCAGCTTCCAAAGCGCGCGCTCTGCGTGCCTGCCCTTGGGGAAGTATTCGTAAAGCGTCCTGTAAGCTTTCCATGCTTTAGCCGAATCGTAATTGACGTCGTAGTAGGTCGCCACTGAGTAGCAGAGTTCCTCAGTTTCTGAGGACTGCGGGTAAAGCTTCAATGCGCTGTCGCGCAGATCGAGAAAAGAGCTTTCCCTGTCGAGTTTTCGGGAGCAGACGCCTTCCAGATAGATGGCTCTGGAGTGCAGTTCGGGATCTGCGGCGGTTACCGCATGGAGGTGTCCTATCGCCGCCGCAGCTTTGTTCAAACGATATTCCGATTCCCCAAGCAACAGCAATCTCTTTTGAGATTTTTTTGAATCCGGTGATGGGATTTTTCCCAAGGCGAGCAGGAGCACTTGGGCGTCCTGCGCATTCCCAGCCTTGATAAGATTTTCCGCCCTTTGCAGCCGGGCTTCGTAATTGCGGCGGCCGGCGAGTGCTCCCGGAGCTAAAGCCAGCAGATAATGTATCGCCTGCGGGGAGAAGCTTGAACCGGGATATTTTGCATATACCTGCAAGTAAAGCTCGATTGCCTTTTCCTTTTCCCCTGCTTCGTCTAAAGCTCTTGCCTGGTAATACAGAATTTCGGAAGTCAACTCGAGTTCGGGACTGCGCAAGAGCGAAAGGGCGGCACCGGACTCGTGTATTTTTAACAGCGACAGGCTTTCCCCAACCAGCGCGTCCTTGCTGAGCGGCGATTCGTTGTATTGGCGCCGCAAAAGCCGGAAACTGCCGAGTGCTTCCTTCCCCCGGTCCAGCATGAGGTATGATTTTGCCCTGTAAAGCAGGATGTAATCGCCTATTGCGGTTGCTTTCGCTTCCTTCTCATCCGGCAGAACTTCCAGCGCAGATGCATACCGCTCCTTTGCGAACGAATCCACTCCGCGCCCAAAATCTTTCAACGCACCGGCTACAGAAGAAGAATAGTTTTGAGGTTTGTTTTGGATAGAAACGGGAAGGCGTACGGCTTCATTCGGACCTTGGATCTCATCGAATGCGACGGAGGCCAAGGCGCACAAACTGATCAGTACAACAGCTAAAATCCACCGCGGCAGCCGCTGCCAGTGTTGCCGCCGGAAAATCCCGGATTCTTCTTGCACTTCTGCTTTCTAGCTCTCGACACGAGGACCCGGATAATCGCTGCCAAGCGTGGAGGGGTCATTATCTCCGAGTATCCGAATGATCTCGTCATGAAAATAATCGATCCTTCTGGAAACCTGGATGGAAACCCGCTTCTCGTACATCTCCCGGCTGCGATCGATATCCCGTTTCAACCTAAGATAGAGATCACGGTTCTCTCGTCCTTCGAGAACGTGATGCTCATTGTAGAGCTTTATTTCGGAAACCAGCAACCGTGCGAATCTTCTGGCTTCCATATGAAGCTTTTCTTCATCGGCGATTGGCTGAGCCTGGATGACGTCTTCCGGCGAAACAGAAGACGGTGGAATTTGGGGAGCTTCCGTCCCTGCGGCGGTTGCTTCATCAAAAGCCGGAGCCGTTTCTAAAGGCAGCGGCATTTTCTCGGCAGTGGGTTCAACTGCTACTTCCGAAATCTCCGGACCTGTTTCCATTTCCAGGGAGGAAGTCAAAGCAGCCGCAAAAATGGGGGAGGACGTTCGTTCGAAAGCCGTGGCGGTTGAAATGTTTTTTACGGGAGTGGGTTTGGGTGCGGCCTCGGTCTTTTCCGACGTCATTTCGTACAGGATCTTCAGCGCTATATTTTCGAGCCGCAATGCAGTCAAACTGATCAATACCGAAATCGCATCCAGGCAGGATTTTGAATCTTCATCTGCTTCGCCCAGCAAAACAGCCACAGGGCGATGCATCGCGCGCAATGGGAAAATGTGCCACGGACCACTGGAGTTCTCTTTTAGAAAATCCGGAAGATCGGTGGAAACAGTTTCTTTTTCGCTCTTCACCGCTTCCTCAAATGGAACAAGATCCGAACGGAGAAAAGAACATGAACTTATTTCTTTTGCTTGCGCATCAGAATAGCCCCTGGAGGACCATCCTATAAACCGATCACCCCTTACCGCAAAAAGCGCCACATGAGGGAAATATGCGCGCGCGCTGTCCAAAAGGAACCCGAGGATCTCTGCCTGAGTCTCTTTTCTACGGACTCCTTGGGCGAAAAGAGCCAGAGTGTTGGTTTCCGTGTTTTTCAGGCGGATCGCTTCGTCGAGAATTTCGCTCAGGATCGTTTCTGTCGCAGGCAGCTCAGTTTGGCTGAGCATTTCCAGCTTCTGTTCCAGTTGCCGGACGCCGGTTGAAAGAGACGAGCTAAAACTCTGCAGCTCCTGCTCCAGATCCTTGATCTGCGGTAAGAGCGTCCTATACGCTTGTTCCCGAAGTCGTTCGGCACATTCTTGCGCGGAGGGCATGGATCGCTCCTAATCAATCACAAAAAAACGTGTTGGAAGACTACCGAAAGCTCTCAGGGGTGTCAATTCAAATTGAAAATCCCCCTAATGCTATCGGAGAAAACGCCGCCGCCATCACAACTATTATCGGCATTTTAGCGGCGGTGGGTAAGGAAGAGTCAATTTCCTTTCCCACCGCCTTTGAAGGAGGTGTTGCTCAATTGGGGTTGAATGGTGCCTATATAGACGGCAGCCGCACAAATTGGTTGTCTATTTTCGAAAAATATTTTCAGCGATTGCATTCAACCTGCACACCACATACAACCTGCAGCATACACGATTTTTAATTCCGGATCTCCCCTATTTGAGCTTAATTGTGTCGGCAGTCACATATCCTCTATCGAAATGCCAGGCTTTTTTGTTTCGTGTTTTTTGGGGTGCCTTGTTAAGATCGCTGTTTGTGGAGATATGCCCTCGGTCATTCGGGGACATGAATTGGAACTTGCGACACCGCAGGGACTCGTAAAACGCGTTCAACTTTTGGGCCACCAGTAACTGTATTGAGAACCGGCCCTTCCAGGAAAAACCATGCGCTTTAAGCTGCTTCTTGGTTTATTGGTTCTTCTGAGCTTTTCATCCTGCTCGGCGCCTGAAACTGAACGCGGCACAGTCTCGCCGGATTATTCAATTCAGCGGGAAAGATCGCAAAAGGACGCCTCCTTCAAATCCGAG
>JAHFUH010000201.1 GCA_023265215.1 Acidobacteriota bacterium | reverse complement strand
AATTGTTCAATTCAGCCTTGTGGTTAAAGACGCGGAGAAAGTGGCGAAACGTTTTTCCGAGATATTTGGAGTTTCCTGGAAATTCTATGATCTGAAACCCAAACAGGTCGTGTTGCACAGCAAGGTCCCGGGCGAGGTCGGCTGCCATTTGAAAATCGCAGTCGGGGCTTTTGGCGGCCGTTCTCTGAAGCTGGTCCAGCCATTATCCGGTCCAAGCTCCTATGCGGAGTTCCTGCAGCAAAACGGGGAAGGCTTCTACACCATTGGTTTGGGCGTCCTGGCAAATCACGATGAGGTTGCAGCTGCGTTGAGGGAAGCCGGGATTTCAATTGAGATGCAGGGAGATCTGGGGAATGGAGCCAGGTTCTCCGTCCTTGGGACCGCGGAAGCGCTCGGCGGCCGGATCGAGATATCCAGCCCCGCCGATCAGGCAGAGGAAAGATGCATGCGGCAAATCGGGGAATTGAGGCCCACCGGTCCCGCCTTTGTCGACATGGACAAGCCTGTTTTTTCAGGTGGAAAAAAAGTCAACCAGGTTGGCCTTGTGGTTCAGGATGAAAAGAAAGCGGCAAAACGCTTCGAGGATCTCCTGGGCATAAACAACTGGAGCTTTTCATACGGACCTCCGGGCTTGTCTAATGCCTCCCTGAATGGAAAGCCGGTTCCTGAATCCGAAATGGAAGGATTGGATGTCGCGTTTGCCAACAGCTGGCTGGGGGACATTCAAATTGAATTGATAAGGCCGATAGGCCTGCGGCCTGGAGGCTGCCATCAGCGGTTTCTGGATAAAAATGGGAACGGCATCCAGCATTTGAGCTTTGGGTTGCAGGCGGATTACGCCACAGTTGTCGAAGGGATGAAAAAATCCGGTATTGGGGACGAATTTTTTACATGGCTCAAAATAGAATCCTTCGGTGAACTCTTGGTAAGTTACCTTGCAACTCAAGAGCAACTGGGTGGATTCCAGCTCGAGATATTGGGAAATAAGGGATGCCAGTAAAACGCCACAGATTTCACTGATATATTTTATCTCTGTGAAATCTGTGGCGTTTTTTATTTCCCCATCATTACGCCGGGCAACCAAAGAGAGAGTTGCGGGAAACCCAGGATAAGCCCCAAAAACACGATGCAGACCGCCAGGAAGGGGAGGGCGGCTTTTATCAGCTCGGCATTGGAGATTCCAAAAACACTGCTGGTCAGAAACAAATTGATGCCCATGGGCGGCGTAATAAGTCCGATCTCCATGTTGACAACATACCAAACTCCTATCCACAGAGAATCGAAACCCATTTGAGTCAGCAAAGGAACCAGGACCGGGATTGTCAGCAGCATGATGGTCATCCCATCCAGGAAACATCCCAATATCAAAAGAAGGATGTTAATAATAATCACCAGGAGCCAGGGCGAAAGGTGAACTGCATGGATGACGCCGGCAATGCGCTCTGCGAGGACTGAACTGCCGACTATGTAGGAAAAGAATTGGGCTGCTATGACCGTAACCATGAGCATTGCATTTACAACGGCAGCTTCCGCCAGCGCGCGATAAAGCGACTTTAGCCGCATATTGTACCTGGCGAAAGCCAGGATCAGCACTACAAAGCATCCAACCCCGGCAGCTTCAGTTGGAGTTGCAATTCCAAAGTAGATTGTGCCCAGAATAGATAATATGATGACGATCATCGGCCAGATTCTTCTGAGCGATGCAAATCTCTCTTTCCAGGCGACAGGGCCTGCCGGAAGGCCCAATGCCGGATTCTTCAGGCAGAGCAATACCGCGGTTATGGATAACATGGCTGCAAGGATAATGCCCGGGATGACTCCGGCGATAAAAAGGCGTCCTACGGAGGCATTTGTCAGGATAGCGAAAATAATCATAACCGCACTGGGGGGAATCAGCGGTCCTAAAATTCCGCCGGTCAGGAGCGCACCCAGAGCAAAGGACCGCCGATATTTGAGTCTTTCCAATTCGGGCACAGCAATCTTGCCTATTCCCACGATGCAAGGAGCGCTGGCGCCCAACGCGGCAGCCATTCCGGCTTCAGCCCAGATGGTGGCGGAAATCACGCCTCCAGGGATACGGGACAACCAGTTGCTGGCTGCCTTAAAAAGATCAAAACCGATGGTGGTTTCAGCTATCAGGCAACCCAACAATACAAATAGCGGAAGAGGCGTCCAGGCCAGGTTGTATAAAAAATAGAATGTTTGCCCGCCAAGCTTATCCAGTGCGCTCATTCCAAAAAATGCAATTCCCACAACAATCGAGCTGGATAAAAGGGCCCAGGCAATAGGCACTCCTATCAAAAGCAGGAAAAGCATGATGGCAACACATATTCCCGCGGGTGCGTTGTAATCCATTAGGCAGCTTCCATTCTGGTTCTAGGAGCCTGTCCGAGTATTAGGAGGAGCTGCGTTCCTGGCTTCGCGCGGGCAGATGCAAGGCGCCGCATCGCCTGCGTCGCGGCGCTCGGAACGCGGCCTTTTGTACTTTCACCACGGGCTGCTAGCATAGAACCCTCGATGCTTTACTCCGTGTGCTCTTCTAGCTCCTGCTTCTGAGATTTCTTTACCAGGGAGAACACTCCTTGAAAAAATTGAGTTATCGCAACAAGGAATAAAAAGCCATAGCCGACCGGTATCATTATTTTTACCGGGAATAGCGGTTCAGACCATGATGAAATGCTACGCTCGCCGATTCTCAATGAGAACACGGCGGCATCCCATCCCTTCCAGGCAAGCATGGCGCTGCACAGAACAGCCAAACTGGGAGCCAGAATCCGGTTTACGAAAAATTGGAGGCTCCGGGGCAAACGGCTTAGAATGAAATCCCCGCGGAGATGCCGTTCTTGTTTTTGCAGTTCGGCGACGGATAGAACGAAGCACCACAACAGCATCATCATTCCGATTTCGTAGGAATAGGGCTCTGGATTATGCAGGAGATATCGTCTGGCGACGCCATACGTCGCGGTAAATGTCATAAACAATATCATGACGCCGCTTACAGTGAGCAATCCCCGGGATAGGTAACCAACCACCCCAACAATCCAGCCGCCTTTGCTATTCAATCTCATTGCCTCCGAACGGGAAAATGCTTAGGGCATGCGCAAGAATTACTTGGCATTTTGCTGCCGGCCCCCAGGCCCGCTGGCCAGGCGCGAGCGACGAGAACTGGGTCCGAAGGCCCAGCCATGCCGGGCTGCATGTAAGGAGCGAGCAACAACACCAGCGGGCCTGGGGGCCGCAGCCCGAAGGGGCGCGGCGGCGGGCGGGCATCTGCTTCGGTGCCGCTCCTCGACGATGACACCGCATCGCCTGCGTCGCGTCGCCTTGCATCTGCCCGCCCGGCGCTCGCGCCAAAATGCCAAATAATTCTTGCGCATGCCCTAAGGATGCTCGCTATTGGCCTTATCCATGATTTGCTTTATCTGCACTCCCAAATTCCCCAATGCAGCGATTTTTTTATCAACATAGGGTTGCACGATTGATTTCCACCGAGTCCTTTCAGCCTTGGGAACGTCGTATAATTTAGCTCCCAAAGCGATGAGACTTTTTCTGTCTGTTTCCTTCCAGGCTTTCGCCTGATAACTATTCATCTCGTCACAGGCTTTTTGAGCCTCATCGAGAAAGATATTCCGGATACCGGCGGACATTCTTTTCCAAGCGTCCAAATTGATATTGTAGGAAAGGAAAGTTGGTTGGCCATAGAAAAGAGTTACGTATTCTGCGGTATCGGTAAGTTTATACACGACATCGGACCTCATCGAATTCAAGGATGCGTCTACTGTGCCTTTAGACAACCCGGAATAGAAATCCGTCCAGAATATGGTCACGGGTGCGGCCCCCAATGCGGTTGCCAACATTGAGCCCTGGGGATTGCCGGTTCCGACCAACAAGCCCTTCCAATCTTCCAGGGTTTTGATGGGCTTCTTGGATATTAATTCCTGAGCGCCGGTAGTGTAGGATGCAAGTCCCTTCATATTCAGGAATTTCTCAAATATTTCTCTGCTGAATAACTCCACCAGCGGCTTTGTGGCGGCAACGTTGGCATCAATACTGTCATACGACATCGGATACTCCGCCAGTCCCGGATGCAGTCCTTCAAAAATACCTATTCCGACTACCGACATTTCGACCGAGCCTTGTCTCACCGCGTCGTAGGTTTCTGGAACTTTTACCATTGTCTCGCCCGGGAATACGCGGACTCTATAAGCGCCATTAGTTCTCTGCGTGACCGCCGCAGCGAATTTTTCGGCGTTTAAAGAAAGCTCATCCCCGGGCGGATTGGGGATGGCCAACCGCAATGTAACGGTGCCGGCAGGCTGCAAAGCCGGCGACAGGGCTGTTTTGGTTGATGATGAAGAACAGGACACATTGGAAAGCAAGATTGAGGCTAAAGAAATCCCAATGAAACCAACCAGGAGATATTTGCTTTTTATCATCCTCCATCCCTCCGGATTGAAGACTCATAATAAGTGTGGGAAATTGCCATGAGGCGGGAAAGTAAAAAACCCAGGCCGGCTCAATTGATGGAGTCTTCACGGCAACGAATGATCTGGAAGCTCGTGATTCTGCTTGTCACCACTTGATTGCCGAATTCCAAATGCAACCCGCATGCAGCCAGAATATCCAATTTGATTGCGCGGCCGCCCCAGGTGCAGCCGTTAATCTCCACTTTTGAAGGGGATAAGCCCCGGCGATCAAACCACCCTCCGGAGACCAGATAAAGACCTTCCTGAATCAGATAGATGGAGTAAATCGAATTTCTCGTGGTTACGAGCAATTGGTCTCCCAATCCCAGGTCAGCCTTATAGACCGCTTCATATTTATCCGCATGATCGACAATTGCGTCAATCGTGCGATAGCATGTGGGAATTTGCACGGATCCCGTCATTCTACCCTCCAGCTGATATATTATATCCTAATTGGAGTCTTTGAGTTACTCTAAGACCCAAGGTGTTTAAGCCGCACAAAGAGGAGGTTCAAGATGAAGATGCTTCGTATGATTGGTGCAGCTCTGATCATTGGAATGTGCTTGATCGCCCTTCAGGCTGCGGACTTTCCTCAATGGCGAGGGTTCCGGCGTGACGGAATCGCGCAGGAGAATGGTTTGCTCAGGGAATGGCCACTGGAAGGGCCCAAGCTGATTTGGCAGATCACTGACATCGGAGACGGGTATGGAGCGCCCGCGGTGGCAGGGGAGCGAATCTACCTTTTAAGCAGCACAGGGATAGACGATGAATTTGTGCAGGCGCTTTCTGTAAAGGACGGCAAGCGGATATGGGCTACAAGCCTTGGTAAAGTAGGCAACCCTGATCAGAAACCGCCGTATCCGAAAGCTCGGTCAACCCCGTCCCTGGACGGCAGATTCCTTTATGCTCTGAGTTCTGAAGGCGACCTGGCATGCCTGGAAGCAGCAACCGGGAAAGCGCTCTGGCGGAAGAGCCTGCGCAAGGATTTCGGCGGCAAGCCCGGCATTTGGGCTTATGCCGAATCTCCTCTCATCGATGGGGATGCGGTTGTCGTTACGCCTGGAGGGAGCGAGGCGACTCTTGTGGCGCTGAACAAAAAGACAGGCGCCATAATTTGGAAATCTGCTGTGCCGGGCGGCGATCCCGCCGGATATTCATCCATTATCGCAGTGGATGCCGCAGGGCTCAGGCAGTATGTACAATTCCTTGAAAAAGGGCTCGTCGGCGTGGATGCAAAGACGGGAAAATTTCTGTGGCGCTATAGTGAAATAGCAGGAAGCCCGGCCAACATGCCTACGCCTGTGGTTCGCGGCAGCTATGTGTACAACACCAATCCCAGGCGTCCCGCCGCGGCACTTGTTCAACTCAAGCCGTCGTCCGACGGAGTTGTTGCCGAGCAGGTGTATCTGTTGCGGGGTCTGCCCAACGATATCGGCGGATCCGTCCTTGCCGGTGATTACCTGTACGGAACAAATACTGATGAAGGGCTCGTAGCGGTCGAATTCACCACAGGCAAAGTCCGCTGGAAAGCGGAGAGCATAGGCTCGGGATCTCTCCTCTGCGCAGACGGCCTTCTTTATCTGCACGGCGAGAATGGAGATGTGGCGCTCGTGGAAGCCATGCCAGATCAGTATCGTGAAAAAGGGCGCTTCACTCCTCCAAACCAGCCGAAACATCCGGGCGGCCCGATGGAGAAGGCGTGGTCCTATCCGGTAATAGCCAATGGCCGGCTGTATGTCCGGGATCTCAATTCACTGTGGTGCTATCAAATCGGCGGCCGGTAATAATAAAAAAACGCCACAGATTCCACGGATTTTACTGTGTTTTTTATGTCCGTGAAATCTGTGAAAAGTACCATTCCCAGCGATGCAAATGTCTATTTTTTCATCAACGGATACTATCCGAGCAAGGCGACAGAAAAATTCATAAGTACAGGAGGGAGCATTATTATGAAACGGCTGCTTGTCATTACGGTTTTCATTTCGGCTCTGTTGCCCAATCTTTCCGGGCAGGCACAGGAACCCTTCAAACTGGGCACATTCAGTGATAGTGGCCGTGTTTTTCTGGGCATGGTTCTGCGCGATGCCCTTGTGGTCGACATCTCAAAAGCCAATTCCGGTCTTGCCGGTACAAAGCCAAATATTCCATCCGAAATGAAAGATCTCATCCTGCGTTACGAGCAACTCCGCCCGAGACTCTATGCAATCGCCAATACAGCGGCAGCCGCAACAGGAGCACGCCCTGCCTATATAAGAGATTTGAAATCGATGAAAACTCTCCCACCGGTCATGCCGGGAACGATCCTGAATGCGGCAGTGAATTATGTGGAGCACGCCAACGAGATGCAGATGGGAGTAAATTCTTCCGTTACGATGTCAAAGGATCAGGAGAAGATCAAAGAGGGCATCCCGGGAATTTGGGATCGCAAGCCGGGGGACACACGCCAGAATCCCTATCTGTTTCTCAAAGCTCCCGCCGCAGTAATTGCAAACGGCGAAGCAATTCGAATTCCGCCCGGCCGTGAGCAGGTGGATTGGGAATGCGAGCTGGATGCGGTCATTGGACGGGCGGCAAGCCACGTTCCTGTCGAACACGCCGCGGATTACATTTTCGGCTATACGTTACAGAACGATGTTTCGGACCGGGGTGTCCGTCCCGACAACCGGCACGGTTCGGACTGGTTCATCGCCAAAAGCCATGACACTTTTGCCCCGATAGGACCGTTCATCGTTCCAAAAGAGTTCGTGAAGAATCCAATGAAGCTCTCACAGAAGTTCATTCTAAACGGCAAGGTGATGCAGGACTCCAGCACTGAGCGAATGACCCATGATGTTTACGAGATAGTGAGCTTCGCTTCAAACGTTATCACGCTTCATGCGGGGGATCTGGTATCCATGGGCAGCCCTGCCGGAGTGGGCGCGGGCCGAGCCCAGCCTGTATTCATGAAAAGCGGCGACACATCCGTCTGCACTATCGAGAGCATTGGTACCCTGTCCAATCCCGTAGTCGGCCCCAATTCGCACTAAAGCGAAGCTCGATTTTTAAGTGCCGCGTGCTACGAAAGCTGTCAGAGGCTTTATAAATCGAACACCCGAGCTCATGCCTTGAAAAAACCTGGGTCTTGGGGCGTTGCCCCATAAGCGTTTGCTTTGCCAGACGCCGGCGCTCCTTGGTCGCATAAAACATGCGACATAACGGGGTTGGAATTTCATGATAGAATTCCATCACTGGAATTCTCTGGAGCCACAAACATGATAAGACGTCGTTTGCTTCTGCATGTAGGTGTCCTGATTGCCGCCTGCCTGATGGGGCTGCCGCTTTCTCTGCGTGGGCAGGCTGCCAGGTCGATGCCTGCCCGATTGTCCGATCAGGAATTCTGGAAGATGGTCACGGAGTTTTCCGAGCCCGACGGCACTTTCCGTTCGGACAACCTTTTGTCAAACGAATCCGGGCTTCAAAACGTAATTCCGGAGCTGTTGAAGACGGCGAAAACGGGCGGTGTTTATATGGGTGTCGGCCCGGAACAGAACTTTACCTACATCGCGGCATTGAAGCCCGCGATGGTGTTCATCGTTGATATCCGGCGGGGCAATCTGGATCTTCATCTGCTGTACAAAGCACTATTCGAATTGTCGGCGGACCGGTCAGATTTCGTGTCCCGGTTATTCGCAAGAGAACGGCCTGAAGGGCTGTCCAAAAAATCAACCGCGCAGGAAATATTTGACTCCTATGCCCATGCGTCCCAAAACGAAACGCTTTACGCGGAGACCCTGAAGGCGGTTAAAAATCAGCTCGTCGGGAAGCGGGGATTCGTGCTCTCCAAGGATGATTTGGACGGGATTGAACATGTGTATCATGCATTTGCCACTTATGGGCCCGACATCCAATACACATCGACAGGCCGTGGCGGCTTTGCGGGTGGTTCGATAGGCGGTCCCAGGGGCGGATTCGGCGGCCGTGGCCCCCAGGTTACTTATGCTGCTCTTATGAGCGCTAAGGATGTGGATGGGCGTGCGCGCTCGTACCTGGCGTCCGAAGAAAGCTTTGCGTTCCTGAAGAAACTCGAGGCCAACAACCTGCTGGTACCGGTTGTCGGCGATTTCGCCGGTCCGA
>JAHFUH010000717.1 GCA_023265215.1 Acidobacteriota bacterium | reverse complement strand
TGACTATGTTCTTCGTCGTCCAGACTGCAGTCGGGATGATCCAGACTCTTTTCTCAGAGGCGGAAACTCTTTTCTTTGCCTCTGCGACTCTTTTCTCCGTCACGGATAATGCAGTCGGCGATACTCCGACAACATTCTGCCTCCCCAAAATCAAGACTTTTCCAACTCCGACGGTCCTCGGACCAAAAATCCAATTCCTTTTATGAGCATTCAAACGGTTCAAGCACGTAATCCTGGACCCCCACTTTTCCCCCACTTTTTTAGAGTGTGGATGAAAGGGTATGTAGGCATAAAACATAATAATCCAAATATATCATTGAAAAATGGGACGCACTGTCTTAATTTACAAGAATGCCTGAAGAAAAAATTTTTATTAAGAGAGATCGTTTAACAGAAGAAGTTAGACATCATCTGAAACTTTTTCCAGTAACGGCCATTATTGGACCCAGGCAATCCGGGAAATCGACCCTTGCCCGACAGATGCATCCAGATCACTATTTCGATCTTGAGAATCCGCGGGACCTTTTTCGTCTGCAGCAGCCTCAACTCAGCCTTGAAAAACTGAAAGGGATTATTTGCATCGATGAGATTCAGCGGAAGCCGGACCTTTTTCCGCTCCTGAGATACCTTACAGACATCTATCCCGAACAACACTATCTTATTCTTGGCAGCGCTTCGCGGGAACTTGTCTCTGGAAGCTCTGAATCCTTGGCCGGACGTATCGGATACATTGAACTGAGCGGATTCACCCTTGATGAGATTCCCGACTCCGAGATGCTCTGGTTTCGTGGAGGATTGCCCCCCTCCACGCTTAGCGAAACCGATGCGGATTCGATTCTGTGGAGAGAAAACTATATTAAAACGTTTTTGGAAAGGGACCTGCCCCAACTAGGGGTGCAGATTCCATCATCAACCATTCACCGCTTCTGGACAATGCTCAGTCATTATCATGGACAACAGCTCAACTTATCCCAAATCGGCGGCTCCTTCGGCATCACCGGAAAAACAGTACGACATTACATAGACATCCTTGAATCTGCGTTGATGGTGCGTTTGCTTGAACCCTGGCACAACAACACCTCGAAGCGATTGGTTAAAAGTCCCAAGTTATACATCAGAGATTCTGGAATTTTTCATTCGCTGCAAGCCATTGAGAGCAGGAACAGGCTGGAAACCCATCCTATCCTGGGTGCCTCCTTCGAAGGATTTGCGATGGAACAGTGTTGTCATGTCATCAACCGGGAGGTCTATTTTTGGCGAACACAGGCTGGAGCCGAACTGGACCTCTTCTGGATAGGACCCGATGGTCCCATGGGTGCAGAGTTCAAATATGCCGACATACCGAGAACTACCAAATCAATGCATACGGCAATCTCGGACCTCAATCTCCAACATCTGTATGTGATTTACCCAAAGGGGGAAGCATTCCCCATGCATGAGCATATCACTGCTCTGCCGCTTTCAGATGTACCAACACGGTTACGCTAAGGCCGGCTTATGTAAACTTCGGACCACCGCACTTGCCGATTTATTGAAATCCCTGCTGTCCAACCTATAAGGGCTCGCGCAAGAATAACTTCACATTCTGCGGCCGGCTCTCAGGTTGAACAATAGGCAGGAAATTGTAATAGGATATTGTATTATCAGTTCCGGCCGCCCTTCGGGGCGCGGCGACGGGCGGGCATCTGCTGCGTTGCCGCGACTCGGAGATGAACCACATCGCCTGCGTCGCGGCGCCTTGCATCTGCCCGCCCGGCGCTCGCGCCAGAATGTGAACTTATTCTTGCGCGAACCCTAAGCATTTCTATTCTGAGGAGCAAGAGGGAAACTGAGATTCCAGTCCCATCGGCTTGCCGGCTCCGTTGCCAACAATCAGGGTATCCTCTTCGATAAATATTGGGATCTCCCGCAAGACATTGGCGAACACTTTTGCTCACCGCAGAATCATGGGTTCTCCCTCCGTTCCAGCCATTGTTCACAGTGCAATGCGCAGCTTTTCAATACATATCGGGAGGTGGTCCCTTCGAAGCGCAGCTGTCAATGATTGAATCCTTGGATTCATTAATCCTCCCGGCTATTCGTTTGGGACCTCTTCGCAGCGCTCGTCATGGAAGAAGTCCTGGATTTGATTTCTCAGAAGAGCTTCGCGCTCCCAGTAAGAGTACTCTTTCAGCCTCTCCTGCTGGCTTGTCTGAATGTGTTGCGAGATGGCTCGCACGGCCCTCTCGGCATCTCCATTCTCCAGGGCATGAATCATATCCAAATGTTCATTGTGCACTCTCGCCAGGATTTCGGCATTGTGTCCGGCATGACGAGAGGCAAAAACACGGATCAAATACCGCACTTTGTTAAAAACTTTCAACGCAACTGAATTTTCAGCAATACTCATGAGGAAGGTATGGAAGCCAATGTCGGCCATCTCGAACCGTTTCATCTGCTCGCCATTCAGGTTCTTTTTCCCGGATTTGACCAATTGATTCCGCAAAGCCTTAATGTCCCCGGCAAGCGCTTGAAGTCTCTCCAGGTCATTCCCAGCCAGCGAGCGCTTGGCTATCTTTGAAACTGCATGTGCTTCCAGCACCAAACGCAATTCGTATAGCTCGACGAAGTCTTGCCGGGAGAGGCGTACCACGACAATGCTTCCGTTAGAGTCTTCTTCCAACAATCCCTCACCAAGCAGTTGCCGCAAGGCCTCGTGCACCGGAGTGCGGCTGAGACCAAGCTCGGCCGCCAGCGCAACCTCGGAAATTGCACTGCCCGCCGAGAGTTCCCGTCCGGAGATCTTCTGCTGGATGTAAAGGTAGGCTCTTTGGCGAGCTGATTTATGGCTGCCCTTTCCGGACTTTGTCTTCTGCAGTTTTGCCATCGCGATACTCCAATCCCATATATTTT
>JAHFUH010000200.1:4902-8621 GCA_023265215.1 Acidobacteriota bacterium | reverse complement strand
CGCGAGAGCGATCATTGCGATCACGGCTATCACGATTGCGGAGACCGTCATAATTGCGTACTGCAGCAGGTCCGCCAACACGATGCTGGTCATGCCGCCCAGCACGCTATAAAGCACTGCCGCCAGCGTAAACACTACGCCGTACAGGTGAGGCACGTACTGCGCCGGGACGTTGAACCCGACATAAGGCTGCACCACGCTCCAGGGGATGAAGATCTCGACGAACTTGCCAAGCCCAATGAAGCCGTACGCCAGGAAGCCCAGGGCTCCGATGATGGCGAACACTACTACGACGCCGTGCGACAGCTTCGCTCCCCGGCCATAGCCAAACCGGGTTTCGATCCATTGCGCGCCGGTTGTGACGTTGGAACGGCGCAGCCATGCCGCAAGGAACACCATCTGGAAGATCTGGTTGAAGGTCGGCCATAGCCAGGGGAGCCAGATGCTTTTCAGACCATAGACAAAGCCGATGGTTACCAGCCACATGGTTCCGGAGATGTCGAACATGCCGGAAGCATTGGATACGCCGAGGAAATACCAGGGCAGTTCCTTGTCACCCAGCAAATATGAATTCTGGCTGCGCGCTGCTCTGCGCCTCAGCACCAGACCGATGAGTGCAACCGATATCAGGTACACCGCAATGATGCCCAAATCCAGAGCAGAAAGTCGCATTTTCCGTATCCTTGAAAGGCGTACGAAATTAGCATCTTGCAGCGGAATTTACAATGGAATCGAATTGGGCCAAAGTAATAGTTCAGTTATTCGTTGCGGCTGAAAAGATGGACGCGGATTACGCGGATTACGCGGACAAAAACATAAGGGGAAGAACATGTCCATCACGATCAGGCGGGAGCGGCCGGAGGACTTTCGGGAGACGGAGATCCTGACTCGAAAGGCATTTTGGGACGTCTATAAACCGGGATGCGACGAGCACCTCGTCGCGCACAAACTCAGGGAGGCCGCGGTTTTCGTTGGAGAATTGGACCTGGTCGCGTGCGAGGGAGAGCCCATCGTCGGCAACATCATGTATACGAGGGCGCGGGTGATTGCGGCAAACGGTCAAGTTCACGAGGTCCTCTGCATGGGGCCTGTTTCAGTGCTCCCGACGCACCAGGGCCGAGGCATTGGCGGGCGCCTGATCGAGGAGAGCGTGGCGATTGCGAAAGAGATGGGCTTCGCCGGCATTTTCCTCTATGGGAATCCCTTCTACTACGCCAGGTTCGGTTTCAGGAAAGCGGAGGAGTTTGGGGTCATGACTTCTGACGGCAAGAGCTACGATTACTTCATGGGATTGGAATTAGCTCCCGGCCGCCTCGCTGGAGTTTCCGGCAATTTCTTTTATGATGATGCCTTCCATGTCAATGCCGATGAACTCGAGGAATTCGAGAAGCTCTTTCCCAAAAGAGAAAAGCACAAAACTTCCACGCAGCTCTTTTGAGATCCGCATAATCCCCATCAATATTTTTCTTGACGCAATACCTACAAATGTAGTAGGATTGGCCTCAAATGTAGTAGTAGATCCGGAGAAGCGAATGACAAAACAGAAATCGGTGTCGCTGACCAGATTCGAACTCGAAATCATGCGGGTGCTGTGGGACCTCGAACGGGCATCGGTTCGGGAACTACAGGAAAACCTTTCCGAAAAGCGGCGTCCTGCCTACACCACCGTTCAAACGATCGTCCGGAGGTTGGAGGAGAAAGGGGCAGTCCACAGGCTGAGAAAAATCGGGAATGCCCTGATCTTTGAACCGGCGATAGCGCGCAAAGCTGTTCATGGGCGGCTGATAACGGAACTGCTGCAAATGTTCGGCGGCTCCGCCCGCCCGCTGATGGCGCACCTGGCGGAAATGGGCAAACTGAACCTGGAGGACGTGCGCGAGCTGGAAACACTTATTACCGAACAGCAGGAGAATCCGCCGGATTCTCCTGTCGCGAAAGGAAAGCGAGAAAGGAAAGCGAGATGATAAGTCATGACCAACTGGCCGAATTCTCCGCCTTTCTTTGGCCTGCATTAGCCAACCATCTTTGGCAGGCGACTATTGTGGCGGGGCTGTGCCTTCTGGCGCTGCCCGCATTCCGCGGCGCCGGGGCGAAAGCCCGCTATGCACTGTGGGCATTGGCGTTCGTGCGCTTTGCAATTCCTCAGGCTCTCGTGCTTTTTGCAGCTGATCAATTGGGCTTGCGGCCGGGCTTGGCCGGTGGACTGGGGACGCCGCTGCATAAGGTATCGGAAACCGTGCTGCAGGTGACGCAGCCCTCGATATTGGCTGGTCAGCAATCGGCCGCTTTTAGCTCAGCGCCGGCAAGGCATCTTGAGGTTTATTGCTTACTTACCATCATTTGGGTCGCCGGCTGCATTCTTCTAATGGGCTGCTAGTGGTTTCGCCAGCGAAGTTTTTCCAGGTCGCTGCGGACGGCAGGACATCAAACCGGGAATGAACTCGTGCACCTTCTTGAATCATTGAAAGGCAGGCTGGGGATTCGCCGGCGGGCAAGGTTGCGGATTGCGTGGCGAGGTTCGGAGCCCGGCGTTTACGGAATATGGCGACCGACCCTTGTTTTTCCGGAAGAGATGCCGAGGCAATTGAATCCCGCTGAACTCGAAGCCGTACTTGCCCACGAATTAGTCCATGTCGCGCGACTGGACAATCTCTGGAGCAACCTGCAGATGCTGGTTTGCTGTATCTTCTGGTTCCACCCTGTTGTCTGGCTTCTGGACCGGCGCTTGATTGCCGAGCGGGAGCGTTCCTGTGACGAACGGGTGATTGAGGCGCTTCGCAATTCTCAAGCCTATGCTTCGGGCTTGATCAAGATGACCAGTATCGGGCTTGGGCTTCGAGTCGCCGGAGTCTCCACCATGGCCGGCGTCGACCTGAAAAGGAGAATAGAAAATATGAAGAAACTGAATAGAAAAGCAGGCTTGGCGGCCAGGATTCTCTTGTCTTCGATTGCCGCATTGGTTGTCCTCTTGTATCTGTCGGCTGCGACGCTTCAAAAGAGCGAAGCGCAGACTGCTCCAATCAACCTCACGATCGAGAGTTCCGAAAACTCCCCTCTGCAAATTGTTTCTGCAACGGTTGCAAAGGTTTCAGAACCAATAGTGCCGACCAAGGATATAACGGCGCACCTCGTCAAGCCCAAAATCGTAGTCAAAAACAAATCCGATCGCGCCGTATCCGTATACGTTCTTGAATTCAGAAAGGCGGGCTCGGCACCGTTTTACCTTGCCCGTACGGAAACCACACTTGAGCCGAAAGGGACGGATACAATCCAGGCAAACGAGCAAAATACCTTTCTTTATCTGGCCGAGGGAGCAAAAAGTGAAGGAGCCGGCGGGAACTGGACTGTACAGGTGGACGTTGTGCGCTTCAAAGACGGAACCGTGGTGACGCTGCACGGCTCGCCGATTCCACCTCCGCCAGCCGGAATTTCAGGTGCGGTGGTGCCGGGGAGAAGCGTCCCCGGCGGATTGATTGGGGGTATGGTTTCACCAAAAGGACCGGTTCCACCGCCGCCGCCTCCTCCGCCACCTCTCATTCGAAAACCCATTATTAATGGGCGCGTTCAAGGAGGAAAGCTTATCAGGCGTGTTGAGCCGATTTATCCGGAATTGGCAAACCGCGCACGTGTGCAGGGACAGGTAGTCTTGGTTGTCACGATTGATGAGCAAGGGAACGTAACCGATGCAAAGGTTGTGAAGGGACATCCGCTTTTGAATG
>JAHFUH010000200.1:0-4892 GCA_023265215.1 Acidobacteriota bacterium | reverse complement strand
CACGGCAGTAAAACAGTGGAAGTACAGCCCCTCGACTATGAACGGGGAACCGATCCCTGTCATTAACACCGTCACGCTTGTTTTTAAACTCTAAAAACGCCACGGATCTTACGGATTTCACAGAGATATTTTTCTGTGTTAACCCGTGCAATCCGTGGCGTTTTATTTTTTATATATAGAAACGGCCACGACATTATTCCTGAAGGGGTGTAATTGGAAGTGCGAGTCAATGTGTGATGGACAATAAACGATTACAAGCGCTGAAAGCGCGGCGCAGCGAAGCCCTGGGCTAGGACGCGAAAGAGAAAAAGCCCTGTAATGGCGTGACACAGGCCAATTATGCCGCCCCTACAGGGCTCCCTTCACATACCCTTATTTACCCAGGGTTTCGGAGCCCGCTACCGCGTGCTCCTTCACCCTGGGCTTTGCTGCTTCGCGCTTTCAGCGCTTGGAACACCTTGACTCGCACTTCTAATTGCACCCTTCCTGAAGAAGCTCCTTGACTTTGTTGCTGCCAATGGTGGAGAGTTTCCTGACCGCCGTGACAAGGTTGTGTTCGAGTTTATCGAAAAACAGCTTGCATAGAGAATGTCCCAGAATGTATTTCGGCGCTGGGGAAGATTGGTTTAATGCAACTGGATTTATATCTCATCGAGATATTTTGTCACGTGGTCGAGGAGGAGAGCTTTTCGAAAGCAGCTGAAAAGCTCCGTCGATCCCAGTCGACGATCAGCGGCCACATCAGGAATCTCGAAACCAGCATCGGGACACCGCTTATCGATCGATTCCCCCGTCAAATCGTTTTAACCCATGCGGGAAAGCTTCTCTATAGGTATGGCCGATCCATACTCAGTGAAAAGAAAGCGGCTGAGCGTGAGTTGAAGCAATTGCTTAATCGGGAAACAGGAGATCTTGTATTATGCGGCAGCACGATTCCCGCCGAATATCTGCTGCCGCTCCTTGTTGCCTCTTTCCGAGAAAAATTTCCTGGCATCAAAATCGAAATTCGGATTTCTGATTCGAAAGCCGGTTGTGCGGACGTTGTTTCGGGCCGGGCAGAACTCGGGTTTGTGGGCGCCATATTCGACGCGGATGAGATCGAGATCCGCCGTTTCGGATCGGATGAACTAGCGCTTGTCGTCCCCAACACCGGAGAGTGGCGGAATACAGAATCGATAAAGCTGAGTGAATTAGTCACCAAACCATTTCTCGCACGCGAAACAGGCTCCGGTACGAAAACCGTACTGGAAAAAATGCTCGGATATTCACTCGACCGGTTCAACATTGTCGGCTGTTTTGGATCGACCGGAGCCATAAAGGAAGCCGTAAAGGCCAATGTCGGAGTGTCTGTCTTGTCTGTCCTGGCGGTTGCGACGGAAATCGCGGGCGGTTTGCTCAAGACGGTAAAAATCGAGGATCTGGGGACCATGAGGCGTGATTTCTATGTTGTGCATAAAAAGAAACTGACGCTTTCCCCAGCAGCAGAAGCTTTCTTGAACTATGCGATACAGGCAGCCAACGAGGTCAAGAGTTCAGCAGTCTGATCGATACTGGTTTTGAACCGCAGAATATCGGACAAGAAATATTGAATTTCGAAGTGCCGGCTTCACTTCTGCAGTTCGAAATTCCTTGTTCGATATTTTAAATTTCAAATATTTTTGTTTGGAATCTGAATACTCAATTTCCTTTTCCTGAAAGACGGAAAAGAAAGGAGCAAGACTATGGCAGGTACTTTCTGTGTCACTGTTACTCACAGCCGGACGGACGGCGATAAAGCGACATTGGCTTTTGTGGTGGCCAACGCAGCGCTCGGCAGCGAAAAAGATACAATGGTTTTTCTAAGCAGCGATGGCGTGTGGTGTGCAGTGAAAGGAGAAGCGGAGAAAATTATTGAAGGGCCGCCGTTCGCTCCTCTGAAAGAACTCATGGATAAGTTTTTGGCGGGCGGAGGGAAAATACTTGTATGCACGCCCTGCATGAAGAAACGCAATATCACCGAGGACCAGCTTGTCCCGGGCGCCAAACCCGCAGGAGGGGCGGCATTGGTGGAGTGGCTTGCCAATGGTTCTCCTGCAGTCGCATACTGATTCTTTGCGTTGGTTAAGCCATGAGTGAAACAATCGACCTCGGATCGTTAAAGCCGGACCATATGTTCGACGGAGGGGACCTGGACTGCGGCTCCGGTCTAATTCTGCTCATTCGCGAGAACATGCTTCAGGTTCCTGAACAGGGAATTTTCGAGATGCGCAGCAGGGAGGCGACCGTTAAAAGCGACCTTCCTCCCTGGTGTAGAATGGTTGGACTCGAATACCTCGGTTTTCTCGAAGAGGAAAGCTGTACGCGCTACTTTGTTCGAAGAACGGTGAGTACTGTCGAGCAGGAGAAAAGCCTCGAAAAGGATAAAAACAGCGCGAGAAATTACGAGTGGAGAGCCAGGGCTCGATCGACAGGACATCTGAAGAGTACGGTATATTGCAGAAATTTTTCCATCGATTTGGGGCAGCCGGCCAGTTTTGAGAGTTCCGATAAGCATCCGTCTGCAGTCGAATATCTGCTCGCATCTCTTGCCGGTGATCTCACCACGGGATTCGCCACGGAATGCGCCAAGAGCAACCTTCAGGTGGATGACATTGAAATGACCGTGAGCGGCAAACTCAACAATATATTGGCTCATCTGGGTCTTGAAGACGGGGATCCATCCTTTTCTTCCATAGAGATGAAGTGTTTCGTATCTTCGTTTGAAAACGAAAACAAGGTGCGTGAAGCCTGGGAGCGGACCATCCGGCGGTCGCCCGTCGCTGCTACGCTCAAAAAGGCGGTTGAAATCAAGATCAGGCTTACTATTGTGTAAAGGTTTTTGAGTAAGGTGGATGAAATGTTTTCAGTGACTCAGGTGGGAAGCTGGCCTCGTTCAAGGGAACTGCTAAAGGCCCTGCGGGAAAAACAGAAAAACCAGATTTCGGAAAAAGAATTCAACGCCGTAGCCGACGAAGCCGTGCGGCGATGTGTGCAGATTCAGGTCGATGCAGGAGTCGACATTGTAGTCGACGGGGAACAAAGGCGCGACAATTTTTACTCGTTCATTACCGATAAGGTTTCCGGCACTCGCCTCATGTCCCTGGCGGAGATGCTCGATACTGTCGAGGATAAAGCCGGCTTTGAAGAAATGCTCTCAACGCTCGATGTCCCTGCCTCGGCGATTAAAAATCCCACATGCATCGACAAGCTTTCGCGGCGGGAACCCCTGGCAGTAAATGAACTCCGGTTTGTCCGGCAGCTGACCGACAAACCGGTAAAGATGACCCTTCCCGGTCCTTACCTTCTTACCCGCGCTATGTGGGTGGGGCACTACACATCCAAGGTCTATGGCGACAAGCAGGATATGGGAAATGACGTCGTGCAGATCCTCAGGGAGGAGCTCCTGGATCTTGTGAGGGAGGGATGCGAGTTCGTGCAATTTGACGAGCCCGTGCTTACAGAAATCGTCTTCTCAAGGGAAAACGAGCGGCGGACTTTTATGTGAGCGACCCTCGCGACTCGCCGTGATGCGGGTTCTGAACTGGAGTACGCTGCAGACCTTCTCAATCGGGTTATCGATGGAGTTACGGGCACGCGGATTGGCCTTCACGTTTGCCGAGGCAATTGGAGCCGCTCCGAAGAAGTGCTTCTTTCCGGTGATTATGAGCCGCTCGTTCCCTTTTTTAATAGGATCGGTGTTAAACAGTTCGTCCTCGAATATGCAACGCCCCGGGCGGGTGACGTGGAAGTAGTGGGAAAATCTCTCTCGGACCGTGAAATCGGACTGGGAGTTGTAAATCCACGGACCGAGGAGATCGAAAGCGTGGAGACGATAGTCCGATACGCAGAACGAGCGCTGAAGTACTATCGGCCTGAGCAGATATTCCTCAATCCGGACTGTGGCTTTGGTTGCTTTGCGAACCGATGCGTCAATGACGAAGAAAGCGCAGCACGCAAAATCAGAAATATCGTAAAGGCGGCGCACTACCTTCGTGAGAAATACGCATAGACAAGGCTAACAGGATATTCCGGTCGGATTTCTGATGAATAAAGAAATAGATCCGCAGGATGAGATTGACGTAACGAACCTGCTGCTCAACCTGAAAATAATGCGGGAGAATCACTGTGCCGGATGCGGGGCAACGATCTGCGGCCATGAAGCCCTGATGAGCCTCGTGATGGGTTCCAAAGACACTCCCCGGTGCTGGCAGTGTCTATCTACTGCGCTGGCTTACGATAGAGAGGTGCTTCGGGATCACCTTTTTGCCCTGATTGCCCGTCGGTCCTGCTATTACGCAGGGTGGTCGTGGGCTAATCAGGATGAAGGATTCGAAAAGGACGCATGCCCTAATTGTCTTTGGCCAACATTATCAACGCATGACAGCAGCAAACAGCCAATATTATCTTCTGTTGTCCAGGATCGAACCCCAACGCATGACACAGATTCAAAGTGTGATGCGGAATGGGATGCCGGCGATATGGGGTGCGGGGATCTCGTGCTTGATCTTCGTATCCGACTGCAATCGCTGGTACCCGGGCAAATCCTCAAAGTGCTGGCAACAGATCCAGGCGCTAAAGAGGACTTGCCGGCCTGGTGCCGTATGACAGGCAATACTCTTGTAGCCTCGCACCATCCGGCATACCTGATCAAACGTAAGACCATTCCGGGGACGGACGACGTTAATATTTGCGAACACATGAAATCGAACGAAATCAGCCTGACAAATTAGGCTTACCCAATTTTGCTTCTAGGGTGTAATCGGAAGTGCGAGTCATGCCGGTAGATGTGACGAATTAAATGAAGCGCCCTGAGAGCGCCGGCGTCTCGCCGGCAGACGCTGTTATATTGCAATTTCTGGACAAAATGCGTACGA
>JAHFUH010000199.1 GCA_023265215.1 Acidobacteriota bacterium | reverse complement strand
AATTGAATATGCGAGGAGTCCCGTAGGGACGATTGAAGCCAGAGAGGATCGATAGCTCAGCCGTCCCTACGGGACTAGGAATGTTGTTATCTATAGGTCCCGGCACTGAAGTGCCGGGCTAAGATCACGGTGTCTTACGGGACACATCTGGTATCACAACTGAATCCGTATTAGCCCCAAATTACGGGTAGGGATCAGGAGTCCTGAATTTAAAAGACTTCGTGGAAATTCCGGCTTCTGGATTCTTTTTAGCTGAACCATAATTGGCGCCCTAATGAATATTAAAAAGAACTTCCCGATTTGGGCAATTCTGGGGTTTTATATCCTCTGCATTCTGGCGGCAGATCCCAGGGGAGAATTCCCGCTGAACGACGACTGGAGCTACGTGCGATCGGCATTTTCCTTTGGCTCCGGTAGAGGAATGCATGTGGACGAATGGTCTGCTCCAAGCCTTGTTGGGCAGGCGTTCTATGGAGGATTGCTGGCCCGTCTTTTTTCCCCTCGCTTTGATGTGCTCCGGCTCTCAACACTGTTTCTGTCCTGCTGTACTGCAATCCTACTCTGGAGCATCTTCTCCCGATTGAAAATCCGAAAGGGTCTGGCATCGGTTTTGCTGCTCGCCTGGATCTTCAATCCGCTCCAATTTAACCTGTCTTTTACTTTTATGACGGAGATCCCGTTTCTTTTCTTTGCAGCGCTCGCAATGTATTTTTATGTCCTTTATCTTGATGGCGGCAAAACCTTTGTCCTGGTTTTGGCTGCTGCCGCGCTGGGCTATGCATTCCTGATCCGCCAGACAGCAATGATCTTCGTATTTGCGCTGATTGGCAGCCTTTTGCTTGATTTTCGAACACCATTGAAAGCAAGGATCAGGCAGGCGGCGCTGGCAGCACTGGCTGCGGGCGTCTTTGTCGCCGGATATTATTGGTGGGTGATTTCCGGCGGTGGAGTGACTGCCGCTGTTCATAGAAAATTTGATTTGTTGCAGCACCTTACATCGGAACAGCTCATCGGCAACAGTTACGGAATCTTTTTTTATCTTGCATTTATCATTTCTCCCGCGCTGCTGTTCCTTATTCCTTCCCGGCATCGCGCTGCCTGGAATTTAAACAAAATACTTGCGATCTCTGTTCTGACGGTATGGTCGGCAATTGCCCTGGTTGGGCTTCATTGGTTTCACGGGCACTCGAAACCGGAGTACCTGCCTTCCACGACATATCACCAAAGAATGCCGTTCCTTCTCAACGTGCTTTACGACAGCGGGCTCGGGCCGATCACTTTGGATCCGGCCTATTTCGGACCGTGCCCTTCGCCAATTCACGTGCCGGTCTGGCAGGCTGTCACTGTTTTGGTGGCGTTTGCCGCTGTGTGGATGGGATCGATTTGTGTCTTCGGCCTGCTTCGCATACGAAGCATTCAAAAATCACGCCGTCCGTTGCTGACATTCGCCGGGCTGGCATTTACGGGCATCGTTTTCTTTGAAGTCATATTCAGTCATTTGCAGGAAGGCGGCTTGTTCGACCGCCATATTGTGATCGCCGCACTTCCTTTCTATCTTTTATTGGCCTTGTTTACCGGTGTGATCGACAGGGAAAGAGGCGAAGTCCACACAATCAGCTTTTCCGCAGCGGGAATTGTCCTGGCAGCTTTTATGGCATTTTCTGTGGCTGCAACTCATGACTACATGGAATGGAATCGCATCCGGTGGGATATGGGCAGGAGTCTTTTGGCGGGAGGTGTGGATCCGCTTGGCATCGTCGCGGGATTCGAGTTCAATGCCTGGCACAACTACGATACCTTTCTGGCTCGGGGCAATATTTCAAACGTTCGCCAGTGGTGGTATGACAGGCGCGACTATCTGATTTCCATGACGCCGCAGGATGGGTACAAACTTAAGCAGAAGAAGTCCTATTACTCTTGGGTTCATCTCCGCCCAATTTATCTTTATTTGATTCAGACGCGGGCGGGGACTGACGACGATAAGCAATAGAAAGATATAAACTTATTTATAATTTACATTTAGAAAAATGGGCTTACAGCTAAAATTTGGCGGTTTTTTTTGGGTTTAATCGCAACAAGCCTTTTAAGCGATTCCCCCAGCCGCGAATTAGAAATCCAGATATTCCTATCCCCAAGCGAATAGCTTAAAAGCCAAAAAATGCTGCAAATTTGCCTTCTAAGGCGTCTGGATCCCTTCCAAAACGTATGTTGTTAAGTATTTTCAACAGTTGCCGTCGTCAGTCCCTGAATTGCTATATGCGGGCAAGGTCGCGCACAAACAACAGAAGCAGCTGGATGTCTTTCAGAAGATTCAAAAAGACTTTATCCGGGCGGATTAAAAGCATTTTCCCGCTGTGAGCCCGTTTCCAGAAAAGCTTGAGATCTCCGCGCGTATAAGTGATGCGCTTTGCCATTTGAAGATTGAAGTGCCTGAAAGCCAGCGCAAGCCTGGACGGAACCCGTACTTCGGGGAAGTTGATCCGCGCCCGGATATGGGCGAGTTGCAGATCTGCCGAATGCAGGTTGCGATTCACTTCCTTCCGCAGCCGTTTGATTTCATTGAGAAGGCGAATTTCCGCCTCGCTGCGTTTGCGTGTCTGCAGCCAGAGTTCTTCCATTTCCAGGATCAGCAAAAGCCATGATTTGGCGAGGCTTTTCAATTCCCGGAACCGGCGTGAACAGTGGTTCATGCGGGATTCCACTGTGAACCCGGGCCTGCGGTCTGTCCGGTCCTTGAGCCTGAAAAACCCATGAATCATCGGGTGCCCGCCCTCAATGAAAGCCGAGTTTTTATACCAAATAAAGTTAAGGAAGATGTTCCAGTATTTTTCCGGGTCGGCTTGAGAGAGTACTTCGCGCATGTAGTTGAATGAGTAAAAATCCTTCCAGGCCTTGCGGTAGGAGGCAGACAGCTCGCCGGGAGCGAAATTTGGGTGTTTTAGCGTTTCATGAAATGAATCGTAATCGTTCAAATCGGGGTGCGTGTATTCGCCATTTTGAATCATCTGCATGTGGTCCCGCGATCCGGGTATCGGCGTGAGCATAAAAAAGGACGCCTGCTCGACTCCGAGTTCAACCTGAATTTTGCGCACGTCTTCCTGGATTGACTCGGGTGTATCGAACGGGAAGCCAAAAATATAGGCAGCATGAGTTGCAACTTTCACCCGACGCCATGCGGCTATCAAATCCTTGTAATCGCCAACCTTGTTCTGCGTCTTACCGGCTGCTTTTAAATTGTCGGGATTTATGCTTTCCATCCCGATGAAAACCTGCGTGCATCCGGCGCGCGCGGCCAAGTTTATAAAATCCGGTATTTTATGCGACTGGGTATCTACCTGGATCATGAATTGAATTGGAATGTGCTCCTTTTCCCTCAGATGAATGAGAAGATTGAAAACCTCACGCCATTTGCTGTTGCGGGCGAAATTGTCATCCGTGAAAAAATAGAAGCAGATTCGGTGCAGTCGATAATTCTCACGCAAGCTCTCGGCCAGGACCTCGGGGGACCGCACGCGCATTTCTCTTCCCTGAACGTTGATGATCGAACAGAAGCTGCAGTTGAAAGGGCACCCCCGGCTGCAGTCGATCGTACCGAAGTTCGAGGTGACAAAACGCTTCAAATATTTGCGGTCGATCACGGGAATGGGGCGGGAATAAAGGTCGGGCTTGCATTCAAGAAAATCATAAACCGATTTGAGCTTGTCCTCATGTGCGTCCCGCAAAATATCTCCCCAACTATCCTCAACTTCCCCTTTTACAACCGAGACACCCAGGTCGATCAGTTCCTGAATCTCCGGCGTGATAACCGGCGATAGGGCAAGCATGCCGCTGATATGAAACCCGCCAATCAGAACCTGTAAACCTCCGGCTCGAAATTTTCGAGCAAGGTCTGCCGCTCGAGGAAATTGGTTCGACTGAACTCCTGCCAGCGCCACAATCGTCCTTCGTTGAGGAATCCGGTTTGATCGAATGATACGTTTGACCGGAATCTTCTGAACTGTGTCATCGAAAAGCTCAACTTTAAGCTCAATTCCACTGCCAAGCAGTCCGCGTTCATCGACATCCTGGGTAAGGCTGGAGAGACAGGCGAGCGTATTGCTGGGGAGCACGCCGCGAAAATGGCGAATGACGTATCCTTCGTCGTCGTATTTGGAGGACTTGATAAGAACAACTCGAATCTGTTTCCGCTTAGAGGAAATTCCTGCAGATTGTTTAATCACGCTCTTTTACCCGCTGATCGGCAAGTCTACAACAAGCAAAGGGAGAGGATTGCTTCCTAATTCCTGTTGCCTTTGTTTCCTGCCGACTCTGAAAAGATTTAAACGAAATGATGTTAGAGTCTGGAAAGCCGACTTTCAACCTGATGATCGGGCCTTTTACAGAGCTTTTACAATCCAATTTATTGCAGCCTATAGGGGATGATTTTGAGACCTGTCGGGCAGGTTCCTAGGTCGAATGACGCAAAACGGAAAATTTGCGTTCATTGAAATTCACTGCAGCAGAATGCAGATTCAGCCATTTTCCATGGGGAAGAGATTGATACGCAGCCTCGACAACACGCACCGCTTCCAGCCCATCCTCGGCGCTTGTTTCAGGGACGCCTTCGTTTGCAACAACTTCGGCCAAGTTTATCATTTGTCGCGTGACAGCTTTCAGCGTGCTGTATCCTTCTCCAAATCGAATCCAGTCTGCAGCGCCATTGGGTCGATACATTGAATTTTTCCACCCAATGCAAAGCGTACCTTGCGTTCCGTAAATGCGGATGTATTCATCGGAGGAGTTTTTGATCGTCCAGCTCAGGTTGATTGTGCCGATGACTCCCGAAGTTGTGCACAGGTCGAGTCGCACAGTGTCTTCGACTTCCGGTGATTGCACGCGAGACGCCTCTTCCGCTCGCACCTTCATGATGGGATCGACAAGATACCGGACTATATCGACCGCGTGGCTGCCCGTATCGATGAGGACGCCTCCGCCGCTTATCTTCGGCCGGATGTTCCAGCGATCCCGCATATCGACAACATCGCGGAAGTCTATTTCGAACACCAGCACCTGTCCTATGATGCCCGCCTGTATCAAACCCTTGGCATGAATGAGATCCGAGATGTATCGAAATTTGGACCCCATCATCAGATGGGCGCCGAATGCTCGCGACACTTCAACCATCTTCAACGCAGAGGCGGAATTAAGGGCAAAAGGTTTTTCACAAAGGACGCTGATCCCTCTTTGCAGCAGGCGGCATGCCGTTTCCGTCTGATCCGAGGGCGGAGTGCATATCACCGCACACTCTGCAGGATCGTTGCAGGAAAGATAATCATCCAGGGATGTGTGAAAGTTGCAACGGAAGGATGTTCCAAATGCTCTGGCTGCTTCCGGGTTTGTGTCAACTACGGCTGCAAGTGTCATGTCCGGGCGACTGTCGATCACGGTGGCGTAGGAATGCGCGATTCTTCCACACCCGACCAAGACAACTCTCAAAGGTTTATTCCAGCCTTTATGCACTATTTCTCGCAATCTCCAGCCGATTATCAGCTGCTAAAACCAATTATTTGTGTTTGCTTTGTTCCTCTCTGATATCGGCCTATTGACGGTCGTCATTAGGGCAATTATTTCTGAATCACTCCAAATACGGATTCCTTGGTTTATATCCGATGAAAAGTTGTTTCTGTTATTCTGCAACCTGCTGATAGGTCGGGATATGTTGTCTTTGGTCACCAGTCATCAGTCGGCAGCGCTAAAGGACGGATTCTGTATTCAATTACTAACTGAAAACTGCCACTGCGGAAAGGCTTTTAGGGATAATTAGAATAGGCGGCGGGTCTTAAGGGAAATCAAAACTCAAATCAATCTTCTGCTATATAGGAGACGCTGGCTTTCCGCAAAAAAATTCTGGGGCCTTCAGCTGAAAGGCCAATGCTGAAACAATGGAGGTCATAATAGCGGATGAAGCCGTGCAGGCGTTCGCCAGTGGTTAAAACCACCGTAACCTTTGAGTGCGAATCAACGAGCGATTTCAGATAGGCGGATTCCGACCCGGTGTGTTCGGGGTGAACCATATCGCCGACATCCTGATGCTGCCTGGGGTGATTGGGCTGCCTCTTTTGGGAATGGTGCCGCCTGGAAAAAGCCATAAACTCCTTATAACGGGCCAGTGCTCGAAACAAAGTCGTTCCTGGCTAAGCTATTTACTTAATGCTTTATCCATCTAGCCGCGAGCGACAGGTCTTGCTGGATCAGCCACCCATTCGCTCCATGAACCAGCATACAGCTTGCCCATGCCCAGACCCGCATGGGCAATGGCAAGCAAATTGTGGGCGGCTGTAACGCCGGAGCCACAATAACAGATTACGTTTGACGGAGATACAGGTTTCATCAGTTTCTCATAGCGTGTGCGCAGGATCTCAGGCGCAAGAAATTTCCCATCAGCAGTCAAGTTCTCCTGGAAAGGTGAAGAAACTGCTCCGGGGATGTGGCCGGCTACTGGATCAATCGTTTCAATTTCGCCCCGGTATCGCTCGGCGGCGCGCGCATCAAGGATTAGATAATCAGGATTTCCCAGAAAATTCTGAACCTGTGCAGCATTTATTAGAAGGTCCGGGATTTCATTAGTTTTAAATCGCTTCTCCGGCCGATATTCCGGCCCGCTTCGAATAGGCAGCTCTAATTTCTGCCACGATTGCCACCCTCCGTCGAGCAGCGCCGCTTGTTTGTGACCGACCCATCGAAGCATCCACCAAAGGCGGGCAGCCATCGAACCGCTCGAATCGTCATAGACGACGACTTGCGTATTTGAATCCACACCCCATAAAGAAAGTGTTTCGGAAAAGGCGCGCGTTCCAGGAAGCGGATGCCGGCCTGTTTCCCCGGGTATTTTGACACCGGAGAGATCATGGTCAAGGTGGGCATATACGGCACCGGCAATATGGGCATCCAGGTAATCCTGATACCCCTTTTCCGGCCGGCTGAGCAAAAAACGGCAATCGACTACAGCCCAATCCTTATCGCCAATGTGATTAGAAAGATCCTCAGTTCCAATTAGAGTGGTAAACCGCATTGATTCAATGTCCCCGAATTTCCAGTTCTGATGATAAAGCGGCTGCCTGCACCCGTCAATAGTTGTCAGTCAGCATCCGGCGACCGGACCATTCCAGACTGTTTTCGCTCCAAACTCCGAACTGCCGACCGTTTCATGCTAGAATGGCCGCCGAAGGAGAAGAGCCCATGAAAAGACGCGAATTTTTGCAAAGTACCGCTGCCGGGGCCGGACTGTCGCTTTTAGGCAATTTGCCAAAAAACGTTGCCGCGGCCGAAAAATCCAAAGTGGCCTTGGTTAGAACAGACGACCGAGCCAAAGGCATTCAAGCCGCATTGAAGTTGATCTCGTTCCCTTCTCCAAAGGGAAAAAACGTCCTGATCAAGCCCAATTTCAACACCGCGGATCCAACGCCCGGGTCCACTCACAACGACACGATTCGGCAGCTCGTGCAGGAGATGAAAGAGAGGGGCGCAACGCGTCTTGCTATTGGCGACAGCTGCGGGCCGGGAAATACAAAATCGGTCATGGAGCAGAAGGGGATTCCTGCGCTGGCGAAAGAGCTCGGTTTTGAGGTGATTAATTTCGAGGATCTCCCTCCGGAAGGCTGGGTTCAATTCAATCCGCCGGGTTGCCATTGGAAAAAAGGGTTCAGCGTTGCCAAACCTGTTGTGGATGCGGAATACCTTCTTTGGACCTGCTGTTTGAAAACGCACCAGTACGGCGGCGTCCACAGCCTATCCCTAAAGCTCGCCGTAGGCGTGACCAATAAAAGCATAAGAAACGAAATGCACGGAAATGCCACTCACATCCGGCGCATGATCGCCGAAATCCATCAGGGCTTTAAACCGCAGCTGATTGTAATGGATGGGATTGAAATCTTTGTGGATGGCGGTCCGATGTCCGGCAAACGGGTAACTGCCGGCGTAATCGTGGCCGGGACCGATCGTATTGCAATCGATGCCGTTGGGCTGGCGGTTCTGAAGAATCACGGCTCAAACGAAGCGATTATGTCTAAGAAAATATTCGAGCAGGAGCAGGTGGCCCGTGCGGCGGAACTCGGGATTGGCATCAAGACGCCGGACCAGATCGAAATCGTCACAGGAGACTCCGCCAGCCGTGATTACGCCGCGAAGCTGCAGGATATTCTCGCCGTCGGATAGTAGCCCTCAGCCATCAGCTCTCAGCAGTCAGCACCAGAGCTGATGGCTGAGGTTGATTGCTGAATGCATGGTTTCGTCCGGAGGATTGCCTCATCCGGGCAGTTTTAGTACCAGCTAAACCCACGGCCTATGGCCGTGCGACCCTGACAGGCTAAGCCGTTCCGGCGTGCCGTCGATTTATTTGGCAAGAAAGAACGAAAGAACTTCGGGGTTGGGTCGCTATCTGGGTCCAAATCAAGAAAAACAATCTCCAATGGATCCTCCATTACTTTGCTCTCCGTTTTAAATGCCGACCCCGATACCGACCCCGACCCCGACTCCGAGAGGTACGGCGAATCGCCCCGCTGTGCGCTGACTGTTACCCACACGTGACACTGAGGGTTTGGATTGGTCCCTCATTGCTCAGGATGCCGAATGAGGCCCGAAGGGCCGCCAGTGAATAGG
>JAHFUH010000198.1 GCA_023265215.1 Acidobacteriota bacterium | reverse complement strand
TATTTCCGGTCCTCATTTTCGAAATCCTGCCAGTTGCCCAGCGCGTTGATGTGCGCCTGCAGAAATTTTTCCCCGTACACCTCCAGCCGCGGATCGATATAAACCTGCCAGGAAGGATATCCGGTCCAGATCAAATAGCCTGAAGTCTCGGCGTCTGTAAATATCCGGAGCGGATGCAATCCTCCCGGAGTTTCCATCATCCGCTTTAGGTAGTTCCCGCTCCGGATTGGATATTCGGTTTCCAGTGCGCCAAGCCCGAATTTCGCATAAGAAACATTTCGCAGATACAGGCGGCTGGAGACAACCTCTCTGCCGACTAATATGATTGCCAGGATTATCAGGACTGCTCCGACCGACACTCGGCGTGACGCCGCGTCTACGTTAACGGCATCCAGGTCCTCATCCCCAATTAGCCGGCAGAGCAGTCCGGAAGAAGCAATTGCGAAGATCGCCACGTTCCGGAGCGCGCTGGTGGAAAGCCATAGCAAACCCAACCAGACCAGAAAAGTCCCAGGATAAAACTTCTTCCGCCACAAAAGCGAAATCACAAAGAAGGCGGATACCGCAATCAAACCAACATAGGACCAGAAATCAAATGGGGGCAGATGATCGAATGGGCTCTGGAATTCAAAAATCAGGCTTTTAATCAAGCCTCCAGAAAAAGAGCTTTCACGGAAAAGCGTCCAGGGAAAGGCCACTCCGCGCCAACCGAAGGGATTGGCAAAGGCCAGAGCCAAAGAAACTACGAAGGCAATTCCCATGGCTTTTAGCGCGAACCCGGCCGGCAGCAAAAACTGTCTGCGAACTGCCGAAAATAATCCCGGCAGATAAAGGAATAGGATCTGCTCCAAAAAAAATGCGCCAAGCACCGCAAAATAGAGGGGCCATAGGCCATGGCTGTTGACCCAGAGCAGAAGGATAAAAGGCAAAGAATAAATCGCCCATTTCTTGCCGCGCCGGAAGTAATCCAGCAGAAAAATCTCCAGGCTCAGGTAAAAGAAAGTAAGAGCTTCCGGACGCACCTTGATCCGGTTCGATGATGCGAGCAAGGCAATCAAAGCCAGGAGCGCCGGCCCAAAATATTTCCGGGAATGAAACGCCGGAAGCAGAATAACCGCCCAAGTCAGGCTGGTAAGAATCGCCCCAAACAGAATCATCCCGTTATAGCCGGCCGTTTTATACAAGCCATAGATAATCACCTGAAACAGCCATTGTGAATCTATCCATTCCTCCCCAGCTCGCGTAAAGGAGAAGATGTCCCGGCCTGGAACCCGGTGGGTGTCCACAATTATCTGGCCTGTCTTGAGGTGCCAGAAGATATCGGTGTCGGTCAGGGTATGAAAGCTGATCAGGAAAGCGAGAGCGATGATTCCGGCCAGGCACACCGGACACCAAAATACTCCGCGCGATTGAGAAATTGGCGGCTTGCGATCCAATCTCGGTGTTTTATTTTTTTTGCCCGTCATTGTTTTATTTAAATCCTGAATGTATGTCAAAGCTATATGTTTTTATCCGCGGCCTCCGTTTATTCCATATAGTCCGTATCCGGAATGGCTTATAATCAAACTTCCCATGACGCATTAAAGGAGATTTTGCCTATGAAGAACCACCGATCAGTTTTCTTTTTCTGTCTCGTATTGGCTCTCATTGCAGTGATTTGGGCAGGGACTGCTCTCATCGCTCAACAGCCTGGTGCCGGAGCTCCTCCGGCTCAACAGGGCGCCAAGCCGGGTCAAGAGGAACTCCAAAAGGATCATCAAAATATGATGTCTCAGCTGGGCATCCGCAAGCTCCGCCCAGGCCCAAGCGGAACTGAAACGGCTCCCAATCACGCCAATTATGACGAAGCTTTGGCAAACCCTTGCCCGAAGTTGCCTGATGTCCTGACTCTGAAGAACGGGCAAAAGGTTAAAAATGCCGATGACTGGCGGAAAAAGAGGCGGCCCGAAATCGTCGAGGATTTTGAGCGTGAAGTCCTGGGACGGATCCCCAAGAATGTGCCCAAGGTGAATTGGGAAGTCACCGCTAAAAGCGAGGGGAAAGTCGGCGACCATCCCGTCAATGGGAAACGACTGGTTGGCCACGTGGACAATTCCTCTTACCCGGATATCAAAGTCGATATCCAGATGATCCTGGTTCTACCGGCCGACGCAAAGGGCCCGGTTCCTGTCATGATGATGTTTGGCGGCTTCCAGCAGCGATTGCCCGGGGAACCGGCCCCTGCCGGTGGCGGCGGACGCGGTTTTGGTTTCGGTGCGCCTCCGGCCGGTGCTGCACCCTCGGACCCACCTTCGACGGAGCAGTTGATTGCCGACGGATGGGGCTATGCGGACATCAGCCCCAATAGCATTCAAGCGGATAACGGCGCCGGCCTCACCAAAGGTATTATCGGCCTGGTGAATAAAGGGCAATTCCGCAAGCCCGACGACTGGGGTTCTCTCAGAGCCTGGGGCTGGGGTGCATCACGCGCCCTGGATTACCTGGAAACCGACAAAGCCGTAGACGCTAAACATGTCGGGATTGAAGGCGTTTCCCGGTACGGCAAGGCCGCGCTCGTGACCATGGCATTCGATACGAGGTTTGCTGTTGTGCTTGTCGGATCCTCAGGCGAAGGTGGAGCCAAACTTCACCGCCGCAACTGGGGCGAAGCCGTGGAAAACCTGACCGGATCGGGCGAATATCACTGGATGGCAGGCAATTTCCTTAAGTACGGCACCGAGGAGGGAGAGCTCGGCAAAAAGACTCAATGCGATATCCCGGTGGACTCACATGAACTGATTGCGCTGTGCGCGCCGCGCCTAACCTTCATTAGCTATGGCGTGCCGGAAAAAGGGGATGCCAAATGGCTCGACCAGCAGGGGAGCTATATGGCTACTATTGCCGCGGGTCCAGCATTTCGGCTCCTGGGGGCAAAAGACCTCGGGAAGTCGGACGATTACATGAAGGAGAAAATGCCGGATGTAAACACAGGCCTGTTGGAAGGACAGCTCGCCTGGCGGCAGCATGACGGCGGACACACGGACGCCCCGAACTGGAAATATTTCATTCCGTGGGCGGACAAGTTTTTCAAACGCACACGCTAGTAATTATTTGGACGCGGATTACGCGGAAGAACGCGGATAAAATATCTAAGTTCTTTCCGCGTAGTCCGCGTAATCCGCGTCCCTCCAAGTTAGAGTGGTTTTTTAGCGCTGGGATCGCCGGTCGGGGGCGGAGCCAGATCCTCTTTTGCCGGAGGCCCCAGTAGTTCAGTGAAGATCGGCTTCAACGCATCCGCCCAAATCTGATACCCCTTGATCGTCGGATGGAGCTTATCGCCGGCGTTCATCACTCCGTCGAAAAGCCTGCCGTCGCTATCCGCCATCTTGTCCGTGACATCCAGGAACCGGATCCTTTTGCCATCGGCGAATTTCGATATATTCTCATTGATCTTCTTGATCGTCGGCATCACTGCACTATTGTCATTCCGAGGGAAAATACCCATGAGGATTATTGTGGCTTCGGGCGCTTTCACTCGCATGACGTCCAATAATGCCTTGATGCCCCGCGTTACATCCTCCGCTTTAGCTTCACTATCAGGGGAAGCCCTGTTGCCGACATTATTGGTGCCGGCGAGGAGCACGATAATCTTAGGATTGATGTCATCCAGTTCGCCGTTATTGAGGCGCCACAGGATATTCTGAATATTATCGGCGCCCCATCCAAAATCGGCAGCATTCCAACCGAAGAAATTCTGCTTCCAATTGGCCAGCAACTCCGGGTAATCCGTGGCACCCCAGCGGCGCGTTATGGAATCTCCTTCGAAATAAATATCGATACGGCCTTTTTTTGCTTTTTCCAACAATTCCCGATGAGCAGTCATGGAGTTCTGATCTGTTCGGGCGACAGGCTGATCGGTTGGGACAGTCGGGAATCCCTGGGGAAAGGACAGGAGCATCCCCGTTGTCAAAAGAAACACAAAAAACAAGGCGCATTTTTTCATTTTATTACCGGGAGATTTTACAATTACTTTTCCGGAGTCGCATTGACCAGTTTCGTGAGAGGTTCCTTCACCGCTTCCGCCCAGATTTCATATCCTTTGGCGGTAGGATGCAGAGCATCGCTCATTACGTCCTTTGAGATATTCCCATCGGCATCCAGAAACTTCGCGCCGATGTCGAGATAATGAACGCGGTCACCGTCGTCCAGCCTGGAGATAATTTTATTGATATCGGCGAGAGTGGCGCGAACCGGATCTTTTGCCGTGCTGCGCGGGAAAATCCCGAGAAGAAGAATCTGTGCTTTCGGAAAATCCTTCTGCATTTCCAAAACTATGGCGCCCACGCCCTCCGCAATCTCCGCAGCGGTATTGCGTCCTGTGTTGTTCGTGCCGATCATCAACATGATCGCTTTGGGACTGAAGCCTTGGCCCTCGCCATTCTGAAGTCGAAACAAAACGCCCTGCGTTGTATCACCGGCAATTCCGAAATTCGCGACCTTCCAGGTACCGAAATATTTGTCCAACACCTGTTTGCCTGCGTAGTTTCCTGTTTCGTTGCGCCAGAAATCAGTAATCGAATCCCCCATAAAAAGGACTTCAGTGGTCCCTTCCTTGGCTACCAAGACATTGTCCTGGTGCTTCTTTTGAAACCCGGCGGAAAGATTAGGAACAATTGCAGTATTTGGGAGCGGCACGCGCACCGCGATCAAGTCGGGATACTTGGCATAAATTTCTTTTACCGCCGGATCCGCAGTTTCGAAAAACTTATCCAGGCTGCGCTTGGCCAGCTGAATTTCTTCCGCTGTCGGCCGCGCAATGGCAACAGCTTTGGGAACAGGCGCAGGTTCGCCAACCGGCGGCATCTGGCCGAATGCATTGACTGCAGCTATGCTGACGGAGAGAAGGATTACGGATAACATCAGTCGATGGGAATTTTTCACAACATACCTCCAAGGAAATTTATTCGATTGTATATTCCGCCACTTTTAGGAGTGGTTATCAATCTGTTTTTTTGAGAGCACCCACTTGAGTAAAAAGCGCCCTTGTATCGGCGACATCCCAATGCTCGCAAAGTCTTCCATCCCGAAGCCGGAACATGTCCACGACGTCAAAATTCACTTTGTTACCTGTCGGCGGATAGCCAAGAAATCCTGCACCGGTGTGGGTTCCCGTGATTGTGTTGTAAACAAAGACGAGATCGCCTTCGGCCACCATTTGGTTTATGTTTGCACAGAAGTCCGGAATGGCGCGAAAAAAACCTACATGAAATTGGACAAATCCAATCTTCCCCTGATCCGCATCAGGATTGTGCTGGATATAGTTGTCGTGCATAAATCGATCTATCGCAGCCAGGTCGCGTTTGCGAAAAACCTCTTCATAAAATTCCTGCACAACCTTCTTGTTCTTCTCTGCGCTCATCCCGATTGCCTTTGGAAAATTTGATTATTCCGCGTTCATCCGCGTGCTCCGCGTATTCGTGTCCCCGGAAATCTGCCTCCGGAATCTGTATTTCTCGGATGGCATATCTTAATCCTTTTTTGCGTTGAGGTACACGTGGAAGAAGGCGGAGAATTCGTCGATTGATATAATCGTATCAATCGATGGAGGAGCGGATCATGAATGAAACCTTTGAAGCCAGGCTTCGGGCATCCGCAAGAGCCGGATGGTGGACTCTGTTGATCGGAGCGGCATTTTTAGCCTTTCAATGGATCGTCTATCTAGTGATGATGTCTGAGCGTCCCTCATGGCTGCTGGTAATCTGGGGAAATGGGATTTCCTGGGAAACCGTCCGGATTTTATGGTTGTGGGTCGCTGCCATTTTCAAGCTTTGCCTTTGGCTCATGGCATTAGTTGTTGTCTGGCTGACGTTATGGGCTCGTCAACTGCGAAAAAAACCAGACGATATTTGACACGGGGGTTGCAGTGTGTGGATGCGTCGCTCAAAACGGCGAGCGGATGATCGCGGAGGATATCACCCCCTCGTCGGATCTGAAAACTGATGACGGAGTGCAAACGGAAGTGCGAGTCAGCGGCCGTGGGGTTTTAGGCCCGAAGGGCCGACAGTGAATAGGCCCGGCCGTTAGGCCGGGATAGGATAAAATATAAAATGAGCGCTGAAAGCGCGGCACTTTGTCTGTTGTGCCGGCCCTTCAGGCCTCTTATTGTCTATCTTTCCCACCCCGAGCTGACGCTCGGGGCTATTTACTGCCGGCCCTCTGGGCCTAAAAACTGAAAAACCATGCGTCATTGGGCGTCTCGTCGGCGCTCCCATAGTTGTACCGTTTGCGTTTTTGGCTCTCACTTCCGTTTGCACGCCTGATGACGGACACTGTCGACTCCGGCAACAACGCGTGATAGAATTTCGGATGTTTTTTTTCGCAGTGTCAGGAGGAGTGAATGTCTGAATTTGAAAAGCATCTTTATTTGATCCTATTCCCCAATGAAGCATTGGTTGTCTCTCAACTTACACCCGAGGAATTTGGGAAACACTACTCTATCGGCAGTCCACGGCATTTCTCAGGAAAAGTTATTTTCGTTGAGGTGGATGTCAATTACCGGAATGATTATTTTCTAATCGACGAATATTTAGGTAGAACGGAACCCGAGATTCCGGGACGACCCAAACGCACTAAATTCGTAAAATCCTATCGCGTGCTCGAACACATCGACTTTTCCGCTTTGCAAAAGCTCTATTTGGTTACAACGGACGGCGGCGTCCTCCCTCTGGAGAAGAGCGATCAAGCCAAATATGGAGAAAAAAGCCGCGTGCGTTTGTATCAGGAGATCTGTCCGCTGCGGCTTCTCGTGGCCTCCAATCTGGCTCCACATCAATTTGGACACTACATTACTGGAGAGACCTTGTCCAAGGGCGCGCCCAAGATTTTCTTCACCCAGTATGACATTGATGTTGCCGCAGTAGTTGAACACAACGACGTGCGGGCTTTCAGCATGGGACCTCTGCCTAACGTGAATCCTACCAACCTGCCCACGGCATTCAAAGAACTGCAGGAAGATTCGAACAAGATAACAAAAACGGTCAGCCTCAACCCCAATCTGGATTTCGTAAGCTATAAAGCAATCAAACATGGATTTTGGTTTTCAGGCGGGACGGAAACCGTTTTCTTTAGAATGCCCGGAATGGATGAGCTTCACGATAAGCATAATTCCTGGTGGAGACGACTGTAACTGCATTGTTTTTGGGCAGAGATGCGGCAGCCGCGCTCTGCTCCTTGCACGCATTTTACTGTTTTACTCTGTCGCTCTTTAAGGCATGTGCGTCAAGCTAAGGGCATGCGCAAGAATTACTTGGCATTTTGGCGCGAGCGCCGGGCGGGCATATGCAAGGCCACGCGACGCAGGCGATGCGGTGTCATCGTCGAGGAGCGTCAACGAAGCAGATGCCCGCCCGCCGCCGCGCCCCTTCAGCCAGCGGGCCTGGGTGCCAGCAGCAAAATGCCAAGTAATTCTTGCGCATGCCCTAAGTCGCATTTCCGGAGCGCAGGCGCGGCGCCTTCAGCGCTAGGAACGGCTCTCTCTTATCTTGACGCGAGTGCTCGAAAAACACTTATCATTTGTCTGCCATAGGCAAAATGCGTGCAAGAGGCAGAGAAAAGCTGCAGCGCTCTAATGACTTTCCCTTACCCGCTACAAATTAATTTCCAATTTAGTTACAATATCTCCACTTCGTAGTTTCATTTGTTTGCATTGCATTGACAGGAAAACATGCCAATAACTATCCTGATACGCGGCAGCGGTGATATCGGCTCGGCGGTTGCGCACGCCGTTTTCAAAGCCGATTACCCCGTCCTCATTCATGAAGTGAAACAGCCAAGCACCACACGGCGCAGGATGGCTTTCTGTGACGCGATATTTGACGGATGCGCAACGCTGGATGGCATAAACGCGCAACTTTGTAGGAGAATTCCAGAAACAGCCATACATTTGGCCAAACGGGTCTTGGTCCCGATAAGTACTCTGGATTTGACCTTTATTCTCGACGTCTTTAAGCCGGAAGTGCTGGTAGACGCACGAATGAGGAAACACTACAAGCCGGAAATTCAAATTTCCCTGGCGCCTTTCACAATTGGACTCGGACCGAATTTCATCGCGGGCGAAACCGTTCATGCTGCAGTGGAGACCGGGTGGAATGAAGAATTGGGGCGAATCGTCTGGCAGGGGGCAACCCGGCCGTTGGAAGGAGAACCACAAACGATAGCGGGGCACGCCCGCGACCGATACGTGTATGCTCCTGCCGATGGAATTTTCCATACGGGCCTTCAGCCGGGACACATGGTTTCGGCGGGACAGGAAGTGGCTCGATTAGATGAAATCCCGCTGTACGCTCCTATCGACGGTATGCTGCGCGGCCTGACGCATGACGGGGTGCCGGTAGCTCAAAAAACAAAAATCATCGAAGTGGATCCGCGCGGACAGCAGGCGCAAATAAGCGGAATCCCGGAACGACCCAGACGCATTGCAGCCGGCGTACTGTTGGCCATTAAGATGTGGCAAGCGTCCAATAAAGAAGCCGGAAGCCAGAAGCCAGAACTGTAATCGACCACGCCTAGAAGGCGTGGCTTTGGCCTGCCCCGCACAGCGCTGACTGCGGGACACACTTGACACTGGGGGTAGATGACGCATCACTGCGATTCTCCAGAGTGTAAATTTTCG
>JAHFUH010000716.1 GCA_023265215.1 Acidobacteriota bacterium | reverse complement strand
TATTCGGCGCCAAGAGGGGACCTGTTCAGTGGGGGGTATGGCCATAGCGGCTTCACCGGCACCTCAATGTGGATCCACCCGGCAAGTGATACGTTTGTGATCATATTAAGCAACCGCGTCCATCCCGAGGGGGGAAAGGACCTGAATCATCTGCGTGCTGTGATTGCAAATATTGTGGCAGCAGCCATTTCCGACTAAGGGCGCGCAGACAAGTACATTGCTTGTTTCGTCACAGGCCGGGATTTTCGGACTGGAAACAGCGTGGCATCCAATGCCGAGGGCGGCCCCTGGATGGGGGAAAGTCATGAATCCGCAAAAAGATTCTGGCTTCCGAATCCCGCCTTCTTTCGGTGACTAAAAACAGGGGAGCGTTCCCGGGCTTTCGTGATATAAGAGCAACTAGTGTTTTTCGAAGGAATAGCACGCGCGGCGGAACTTTATAAAGGCATGAGAGTGATGAGGGCATGTCCCCCAGTTGCTCGGAGCATTCAGGAACTGTTCCTCGGAAATGAAATGTCCACAATCGCCGCACTCGTGCTCTTTTTCGTGAACCTTGTGGTTGCATGCTTCCCTGAAACTGGCAAACTTCTCTTGCATCGAATCTCCTCAAATGGTTGCGAGAGTAGAATCTTGCTATGGAGGCGGGATCCTGTCAACCCTTTGATGAATTGAATAGCCGGATGGGAACTATGACGAACAACAAAAAGGGACGAGTTCTGATTGTGGATGATGAGTTGTACATCCAGGAGATTCTGAAGTCCACGCTTGAAGATGTGGGCTACGAATGTGTCGCGGTGGGAGGCGCGGATGAAGCTCTCGCCAAGCTGGCCGTCCAGGAATTCGATATCACCTTTGCAGACATCCGGATGCCGGGAAAACAGGGAACGGAGCTTCTGCAGGAGATCCGCGCGGCATATCCTGAAGTCATCGTCATCATGGTCACGGCCGTGGATAATGCGAACACCGCGATCGAAAGCATGCGCCTGGGGGCCTACGACTACATCATCAAGCCGTTTAATCTCGATCAGGTGCTCATTGCCGCCGATCGAGCGCTGGATAAATGGCGTCTGGAAAAGTCCAGCCGGGATTATCAGAAATATCTGCTGCAGATGGCCGACGAGCTAGCGGCCGAGACACGCCGCCTGTTCTATTCAATGACGCAGGTCTTCATTCAACTGCTGGATCGAAAGATCCCATATAACGAAGGTCACTCGCTGCGCGTCGCCGAAAAGGCGCGTTACGTTGCTCGCGAGTTGCGGATGACGGATGATGGGGTTCGCAAGGTTTACCTGGCTGCGCTCTTGCATGATGTGGGGATGATACTTGTGGAAGATGTATTGCTGAATAAGCAGGGTTCCCTGACTCCGGAAGAACTTCGGCACATTCAGGAGCGCTCGGTGACGGCTGATGAATTGCTGCGCTTGATCCTGGATGACGAAGAGGTTTTAAAATCCATCCGCCACAACAGGGAACACTACGACGGAACCGGCTACCCCGGGCGCCTCAAGGGCAACCTGATCCCCTTGGGTGCGCGTGTTATCGCGGTCGCGGAGGCCTTTGATGCCATCACCATGGGCCGCCCCTACCGTCTCCCCCGATCTCCCCAGGACGCGCTCCGCGAATTGACGCGATGCTCGCCATCCCAGTTCGACCCGCAGGTCGTCAGCGTTTTTGTAGAGCTTTACGAGAGAGTTTTTCGGAACCTGAACAAGCCTGATTTGGGGACTCCGTGAAATCGCTCCGGGTGCTTCGGGCGGATGCTGCCCGCATCTGGGCTTCGGCGCTTCGCGCCGTCGACCCTGAATCCGCGGTTCGAGAGCATGTCCAGCGCGCCGGAAATATCCTTCAAGTCGAATCCCACCGGCTCGATCTAAACTCCTATCGAAAGGTCTGGATTCTTGGTGCAGGGAAGGCCTCTGCCCCGATGGGACGCGCGATGGCCGGAGTCCTGGGCCGCTACCTGTCCGGCGGGATTCTCGCAACCAAATACGGCCACGGTTTGCCTCTCAAGAAACTGGAGGTTTTAGAAGCCGGCCATCCACTGCCTGATACAAACAGTGTTTCTGCCGCTTCCCGGATCGCATCTTTTGCGCGCAACCAGGTTTGCGAAGAGGATCTTATTTTATGCGTCTTTTCAGGCGGCGCCTCTTCGCTGCTGGTTTTACCTGCCGAAGGCATTTCGCTCAAAGACAAGCTGAAATGCACGCGGTTGCTTCTGAACGGCGGCGCCGATATCCATGAACTGAATGCCATACGCAAGCATCTGTCCGCCGTCAAAGGGGGACAGTTAGCCCGAATGCTGGCGCCGGCAAGAGTTGTTTCCCTGATTCTCTCGGATGTCGTGGGCGACGATATCGGCACGATCGCCTCGGGGCCGATGGCTCCTGATGAGACAACTTTCGGCGACTGTATGGAGATTCTTGAAAAATTGAAGCTTTGGAAACAAATGCCTCCCGCTGTTCGGCAGAGGCTGGTTCGTGGGGCCGAAAACGCCATCCCGGAAACACCCAAAAAGGGAGACCGGGTTTTCGCCGGAACCGACGCGGTGATCATAGGAAGCAATGCCCAGGCTTGTTCCGCGGCGGCACGGGCTGCGAAAAAGCGGGGGTATCACACGTTGATCCTGACGAGCCGTCTTGAAGGGGATACGGCGGCCGCTGCACGATTTCATCTGAGCATTGCAGGGGAAATCGTGTTCCAGAACCGGCCGTTGCGCCGGCCCGCCTGTGTGATCAGCGGAGGTGAAACGACGGTAATGGTTGCGGGTACCGGGAAGGGCGGGCGCAATCAGGAGTTTGTCCTCTCTTGCGTCAGCGAATTGTCCCGGCTCCCGGCTCCTTGTGTTGTTGCCAGTCTGGGGACCGACGGAACCGATGGTCCAACCGACGCTGCCGGGGCTATCGCCGA
>JAHFUH010000715.1 GCA_023265215.1 Acidobacteriota bacterium | reverse complement strand
TCGACGAGCACTGGTTTCTCGCGCTCGCCGCTCCGCGGCCGTTTATTGCGCTGGAAGGAGACACCGATACGATTTCTCTTCCGGAAGCGGTGCGCCAGTCCATTCTTGGCGCCCAGCCCGCATACGCTCTGTTCGACGCAAAGGACAGACTTGGTGTGAACTATTCCAAGCATGGACACGCATTCACCGCGGAAGATTGGACCGCGATAATGGACTTTTTCGACAAACATCTTCGCGACAAACCAATCGATCGCCAATTCGACCGCTTTCCTATTGAGTGAAAAACATGATGCGATATTTCGCCCTGCTTATGCTGTGCATCGTTTCAGCCCTCTCAACCGCAGCTGAAAAGGAAATTGCATATTGGCACGCTGTTCTTGCGAAAGACAAAGCGCCCGCATTTCGCTACCACCTTGATGCGCACGGATCCATATTGCATGTGGACCTTCAACTGCCTGCTGGGCTGGATCCCAACCAATGGGGCATCCATGTCTGGGTGGCTGATCCGGCTGTTGTGAATACGCGGGTGACGGCCATAAGAAGTCTTCTAAATCGCAAGGAGCGGATCCAGCATCTCCTGAAGGCTAAAGATCGCCAAGACAAGATGTGCCAGGATGATCTTGGGAAATTCCTTTCCAGAATTCAGTCTCAACTGAAGTTGTATAGAGACTACGATCCCTTCTATCAGACTGTATTGTGTCTCCCGGGCAGCGCCGCCAAGCCGGCCTCTTTGCCAGCGGAAATGTTGAGAGCCGGTGCGAAAGCCGGTGATTTTTCCGTGGAATTTGATTTGAATCAGCGTTTGGATTTGTCCAGAAGCCCTGTTTTGAATCGAGTTAGCGTGGCTTTTAAACTCGATCCGATCTCCGTCATTCATGCGGCACCTTTGAGTGACCCCACTGTTGTTTCCATGAAATCCGGTCTGCGTTTTCCTGTTTCCCCGGATGTCCTGGAAGATGCGGAAATGCTGGGGACGGAACCTGTCCTGCTACGCCCGTCTCCGGGAGGCTATCGCCTGTGGCGTAGAGGCGAGGCGACGGGATTGGGATGTGGAGGCGCTGATGGCCTCCTCCGTGCCCCCGGATTCTGGATCAATCCGGATTTCAATCGCGATCAAATGCAAGGCATTGGCCCAATGGCTCTCCTTTTTAAGACAGAACCCAGAGAGGGAATCCAGCTGCGTTTTTTTCAAGGAGCTTTGGCCATCAAGCAAGGTGACGTTCAGGAGTCCTTTCCTATTAATTTGTCGAGCAATGGAGAAGAGGAATTCAAGCTTCATGATCTTCAAAGGGTGAGCGATGGATATGTGCTCTTGATGGAGATCACGGGATATTCCAGGCCATACGGCGGGTCTTCCTATTGCGGGGCCGGTGAGGAAACCGATTTGGTCTGGATCGTGCTCAGCCGGCAGATGAAGTTGCAGAAACAATCGAGCGTCTTGATTAATTCCTGTTTCAAGAATGTTGAAAATTCCGGATTGAAAAGGCAAACTTCCGGGCTATTTTCTTGGGAACTGAATTTTGGGCAAAGCATCGTTCAATACGACCCCAAGAAGCCGCTCGAAGGCCTGGTCATCCGTTCCACTCCGCTGAAGCTTAACGAAAAGTGAGTCCTTGGAGTGGAAGGGACGGAGCATTTTGTCATGTGTACCGCCTGTTGAGCTTTCCTGGGAGCGCCGGCGTCTCGCCGGCCGATCTGTTGTTTTCCTACGTATTTCCGGAAAAACATTGCTGACGGAACGGCTTACGTTATAAGCGACAGTATTATTATTCCTTATTCCTGCCGGCGGGACGCCGGCGTTCCCAGGACTTCCAGCCTGATCGGACTGAGCAGACCCGAATCGACAGGCTGAATCTTATCCACGTCCTGCGGGTCAAAGCGCGTGCCGTAGAGGGATAGGAAGTTCAAGCTGCCGTTTTGACTGGCAGGCGTCTATTCCGGTCCCCGGATGCTTTCTACACTGTTTCTGATAAAAAGCATTAGGTAGGTTTTGGACATCCGTCCTTGCCGATTTACTTATAACAGCGTTATTTTGCAATAGGTTGTAGGTTTTGGATAGGGATTTTGAGCACTCCTATAGTGCAAACCTCCTATCATTTAAAGCGCCATCAACCGGATAAAACTGCAACGTTTTATTAAAGAAGCGAAGAACGCCCCATTATCAGGATCATTTCCTAGCGCGGCCGGGGCCGCAACCAAATGTTCGAGATTGGAGGGGCCGCGCGCTTTCAGCCATCAGCTTTCAGCGATCAGCATCGGAATAAGTGCTGTGATTTCAGTCGGTTCACTTGCAAAACTTCTTTGCAAAACGCAAAGAAGTCCTAGATAAAGAATCTATCAACGGAGTTTTCACAATTTGACAAACGGATTTGCAGGCGGTTTTGCTGCTGGGGATTTGTGGTACCCGAGCGCTCCGTAAGGCTGTAGCTTCTCCAGCCACAACGCTTCAAGCGTTGCCAGATCTTCCTGAATTTCGTGAGTGGTCTTGCTGGATATTTCAAGTTGATCCAGGACTTTGAAATCAAACTTCTCCAAACCATAGTGATTATAGTCCTGCTGGAGATCCAGGTTCCTGTGGGATCCAAATTGCAGTTGGGCCTGCTGACTGTTTAAAATCCCATGCACGTTCATTCCCTTGCCTATGAATACCTTCCCATTTTGCGTGTTGGTTATCTGAAATATTCCAGCAGCTGGCGGATTTTCTTTGTAGGCTCGTTTAAGTGCTGATTTATCCATCTCGGTTCCTGTGCTCCGCGATTTGCAACACACCGCGGAATTCTACATCAAATCAACAAAATCAGGGCTCTACTGATTTAAATTTGTTTTGAATTCTCAACCTCTGCAACGCCGTTTCTTGGGGAGCTGGAATCCAGGTCTCATTTGCGAACAGCGAACACACATCACCTGGAACTGA
>JAHFUH010000714.1 GCA_023265215.1 Acidobacteriota bacterium | reverse complement strand
CGACTACCGGATATGTTTGCCAAAAACCCTACAAGTCGCTGCAGCTCTTTGATTAATTCGGAAATTCCCGATGTGCGCACCTGCCTGCCGGCGAGGACGCCGGCGCTCCCAGGGCATAAGTCCATTAGGTTTTGAGTCCCACTTCCGTTTGCACCTTGCGGCAGATTCAACCTTGACAAAATGTCCGAGTTAGCCTTGAAATGCTTGCGCATGCCCTTACCTAGATCATCACTCTGTTTGTTGTTGGTATGATGTTGTTGATCACCTGGGCAAGAGCGGAGCAGGAATTCAAAAAAGGAGTCAATATGGATATCAACAGAAGGGATTTGCTGATTTCGAGCGCAGGCGTCGCAGCGGCGTTAGCGACGACAACACCCCTGTCGGCGCAAAATAATCCTCAACCTGCATCCCTTGGACTTGAAGCCGCTCCGCAACCCGGGGCCGGTTCGTCGGATATTTCGGCTTATGAGGCGCTGAAAAATGAGAGAAAGATTGCCGTCATCAATCTCTCAAGCCTTGAGCCCGAGGCGCAGAAAATTCTCCCGCCCTACAGCTATGCATACATTTCCGGAGGCTCGGGAGACGAATGGACAATGCGTCAGAACGAGACCGCTTTCAATCGCTGGGTTATTGATCCCCATTACCTGGCCGGAGTGAAAACGCCCGATACTGCAACACGCATCCTTGGTTCCAAATTGTCTTTGCCGGTTATCACGGCGCCGATGGGCGGGCAGGGGATTGCACATGCGCTAAAGGAATTGCCCGATGTCCAGGGAACGAACGCGGCTGGAACGCTTTATGTGAACAGCTCAGTGTCTCATATGAGCATGGAGGAAATCGCTGCGGCGAGCAGGGGGCCCAAATGGTTTCAGATATATTTCCCTTCGAACCGGGATTATGCTCGCGAACTGCTGCAGCGCGCAAAGGCTTCGGGATTCACTGCGATCATTGTCACCGTCGATAGCACGACATTCGGTAACCGCGAAAGGACGATTCGCCTGGGCATGCCATCGCCTAATCTCGGCCGAGGCAACGGGGTCAAAACTCCCGGCATTAATGCGAATTCCATTGGCGAACTGAAGGTGGATCTCAATTGGGAAGATGTTGCGTTTTGTCAAAAGGAGTCCGGTCTTCCTGTTATTGTCAAGGGAGTGCTTACGCCTGGGTTGGCTGCAGAGGCTGTGAAGCGGGGCTGTGCAGGCGTATGGGTATCCAATCATGGAGGCAGGGCCATTGATCACACAGCGCCTGGAATCAGTGCGTTACCCGAAATTGTTCAGGTCTTGGGAGGGAAGGCTCTGGTCATTATGGATGGCGGTATTCGGCGTGGGCAGGATGTATTTCTGGCGTTAGCACTTGGTGCTCAGGCAGTGGCTTTGGGACGCCCGGTGCTTTACGGCATGGCTCTTGGCGGCGCCCAGGGCGTTGAGTCGGTATACGCCCGGTTGAAAACCGAATTGCAGATGGTTATGCAATTGGCCGGGACGGCTGCCATTAAGGACATTAATCGCAATTACGTCAGAAAACTGGAAGGCTGATTGAACAAAAAATGGGCTCCGGCATTGAATAAAAGTGTGATAAAAAGAGTTGGGCAGATGTGCAGATTGGTCGTCCCCAGAGCCTTGTGCTTGCGCAAACGATTGGACCGAAGGATTGTTTTTTCCTGATGCATGGCTCCGCCTTTAGACGCATTGGGATCGATAGTGTTATGCAACAGCTTGAATCCTTCCGCTGAGTTTCTGCTCAAATTTCGGAATCTTAATTTTGTTGATAAGGATCATGTTTCAGGCATGGTGATCTCTGCCGGAGAAGAGATTTGGATGCAAAAAAGACCGCGGCATCGGCGGCACAAAAAGCCTGAAACTATTTTGCTAAATAATGTGGGAGAAGTTCGATGATTGAAACAGAAATGGCTGATTTGTCAAAAGCTGGCGGATCCAAGGTAATAAGCGCTGAGGAGGCTGCTGCCTTGATACAGGACGGTGTCACCATCAGTTCGCCGATCATAGGTTTAGCCGGTTGGCCTGAAGAAATCGGGCGAGCGATAGCCAAGCGATATGAAGAAACGGGGCATCCGAAAGGCCTTACCCTGGTTTGTGGTTCTGCCATGGGCAACCACAAAGATAAGGGGCCTCATGTGATCGGCATCGAGGGATTAGTCACAAAGTATATCGGAGCTCATACTCACGGATCGCCCAATATCGGAGCGCTTATTCAGAGCAACAAGATGCTCGCTTATTGTTTTCCGCAGGGAGTGATTGTGCAGCTCTACAGGGAAATCGCTGCAAAACGCGCCGGAATGTTCTCCAAAGTGGGACTTGGAACTTTTGTCGACCCCCGTATTGAAGGGGGAAAGATGAATGAATTGACCCGGAAGGCTCCGGACCTGAATGAAGTTATAACGTTCGCAGGCGAAGAATATCTTTGGTATAAGCCCTTTCCCATCCATGTCGGACTGATCCGGGGAACAAGGGCCGACGAGAAGGGTAACATTTCCATGGAAAAGGAGGGCGCGTACCTCGAAGCCCTTCAAGTAGCCCAAGCAGCCAGGAATTCCGGAGGCATCATCATCGCCCAGGTCGAATACCTGGCGAAGGCCGGCACAATCCATCCCAAAATGGTCCAGGTGCCGAGTGTTTTGGTTTATTATATCGTTATCGCGAAAAATCCGCAGGAATGGCATATGCAGAGTGAAGGCATTTATTATCAGCCTGCGTTCAGCGGGGATGTTACGGTGCCGCTTGGAGCGCTTCCTACACTTCCATTCGATGAAAGGTTGTTCATCCTGCGCCGCGCCACGTTGGAACTCACTTCAAACTCTGTGGTCAATCTGGGAATTGGAATTCCAGACAGATTAGCTACCGTGGCCGCCCATGAGGGTGTGACGGACATGTTGACTCTAACGACTGAGGTTGGCG
>JAHFUH010000713.1 GCA_023265215.1 Acidobacteriota bacterium | reverse complement strand
GAGCGCGGCTCGACTCGACAAGCTCTGAATAATCTTTTGTCATTGGATCGTTCAGTTGCCCGAAAACACTGGCCATACAACATGTGCATCATCAAACTGACCATGGGTGAGCTTTTTGTGGAACAGCAGCAACTGGCGCTGGCTGCGAAACAAGCAAAAAACGCACTGAGATTGGCCAAAGCGATGAATTCGGTCCCACTCATCGGCAGGGCGCATCTGGTCCTGGGGCAAATATATTCCCGGTGTATGTGCAGCAATTATCCCAACCCCTTCTGCGATAATGAAGAGCATGCGGGCAATGGGCGAACTCTTTCCGACAGAGCTCTAGAAGAACTGGAGATGTCGTTCAGGGCAATCGAGTCTGCCGGCCATGGAGAAATAGCCATGCGTGCACAGTATGAAATGTGCCTGCTGCATGAAAAGCTCTCCAATTCAAACAAAAGCCTCTTCCATGCAAAAAAGGCTTTTGAAATCTTTCGCAATCTGGAGAGCCAGGTGTCCCCTGAATTGCTTCCGGTTTTTCACGGCGTTTTTGGCCGGGCACAAATTAAAAAAGACTTGATGCGTATTTTGGAAACCGATAAAAAACTCGGCGCCATTGTCTCAGCAGGTGAACTCCATGACGATGAAAAGAATCGCATTCTGCTCCGTGTAAGCACAACAGTCAGTTCCATTCAAGATCTTGACCCTTTGCTGGAAGCCATTCTTGACCAATTGATATCGGCGATGGGGATGCAACGGGCCCTGGTTTATCTCAAAGATGAGTTCACAGGAAAATTACAGTTGGCGAAAGGGAGAAGCAATAAACGGGAATCTCTTGAAACCGCCGGAGCAATCAGCTCAGACATTTTGGAGGAAGTAAGCAGGCAAGGTAATCCCATAGTCAGCGCCAATCTGTCCGAAGATCCTCGACTGCTGCCGGGAAATGCCGGGAGGGTGCTGTGTGCCCCTTTGAAAACTACCGGCCGTGTGCTTGGTCTTCTGTATGCGGACCACTCCATGCCATTGGGAGGATTGAGCGAATCTACAATCAATCTTTTTGCCGCTTTCTGTAATCTTTCGGCGATTTCTATAGATAATGCTCTTTCGCATCAGCGGCTCCTGAAGGAAAAAAAGGAACTGGAGCAATATATTGCTCAGGTCCGGGAAGGTTATCACGAGATAGTCGGGAAGAGTGCTTGTGTGGAAACCCTGCGCAACAGGATAGGGATGGCTGCCGCATCCCCGCTGGATATTTTGATAATGGGGGAAAGCGGAACCGGCAAAGAGCTGATAGCCCGTGCAATTCACAGAACCGGCCGGAGGAAGTCCGGAGTTTTCGTGCCCGTGGATTGCGGGTCGCTTTCGGACAGTCTTGCCGAAGCGGAGCTTTTTGGCTATCGAAAGGGTGCCTTCACGGGCGCAGTTGAAAACAGGCAGGGCTTATTGGAAGCAGCGGGAGGCGGGATAATCTTCCTGGATGAAATTTCCAATCTGCCTTTTCGTTTACAGGCAAAGCTGTTGAGGGTTTTGCAGGAACGGGAGGTCCGGCGCATTGGCGAAACTGTGCAACGAAAGATCGATATCCAGGTTATTGCCGCAACAAACAAAGATCTTTTGGGGGAGATAAGGATCGGCCGCTTTAGGAAAGATCTTTATTATCGGCTCAACGCAATGGAAATTTGGGTTCCGTCGCTGAGAGAAAGGCTGGAAGATATTCCACTGTTGATACATTGGTTTTTGGATAAAACAGCTGAACTGGAGGAAGGACGATCAAGGAAGTTTTCGCCCGAGGCAATGGCTATACTGAATAGTTATGCTTATCCAGGAAATATCAGGGAACTGAAGAACATAATTGCAAGTTCCTATTATTCTACCTCCGGTGTTGTGATTGGAGTCGGGGAATTGCCGGCCGAAATTCAAAGGAGTCGCGCTATGAACAATGCCTCCGATTCAAACACAGCCGGCAGGATTTACAACGAAATCCTGGAATCGAGGGGGGATTTTGAAGAACTGATCAAAATCCCGTTTTCAAAGCATCAGCTGAATACATCAGCCGTACGCGCGATTATCCGGATGGCTCTGAGAGATTCCGGGGGGCGATATCGGGATGCTTTTGCGCTTTTGAGAGTTCCAGGAAAGAGTTACTCCGCGACAATGCAGTTTCTAAGAAGAAACAACTGCTATTTGGATTTTCGTCCATTCCGAAGAAAATAGAAGAAGCCCGTCATCAGGAGTGCATGCATTCCCTCGGCGTTCTACTTAATCAATGTTTCCGAGGATTAAAACCTATAACTTTATTTCCATCCGATCCGGATTTGGATGCCCTCGCTCTAACGCTCTGTTGTGCGGATTGTAGTAGATCGAAAAGGGTTGCGCCATCTTTAGGGAGAACAACCAGCTGCACATTCGATCGGAAAACTCCGATCTCCCAAATTTATAGACTGCTTTTTAACTTGCTGTTTTAGGCGTTGGGTACAACTCAGAGCCTGATTCTCACTGACTCCCGGCAAAAAAGCCAGAAAAGCCTGATTTCCAAACCGCGCAAGGATATCCGTTTCTCGAAGCTCGGGTTTGATGCAATTGGCAATCATCCGCAGAACCAAATTTTCTGTATCCGCTCCGTAATTTCTTGATATTTGGTGTAGGTTTTTGATCTCCAGGAAGATTAAGGATGCGGGTGAACTATTATCCCTTGCTGATGCTAGAAATTGTGGGACGACCGTCGTTAGGTGTGGAATCTGATGGACTTGGGTTATAGGATCAATGTAATCGTCTAAATTACCGCCCCGATTCCTGATTTCTGATATTGGGGGGGCAATGAATCCTGCAATTGCCAGCAAGGCATTCAAGTCAGACTGGCTGCTGGATAATGGATTTTCCCCGTAAAGACTAATAGTCCCGAAGCATTCCTCTCCAAGGAGGATAGGTACTGCCAGCGTG
>JAHFUH010000712.1 GCA_023265215.1 Acidobacteriota bacterium | reverse complement strand
ATCGAAGCCATAGTTTCCACCCCAGCCGGTTAAGGAGTTAGGTGCCCTTTGCTGGACACATTTCGTTGCAACCCTCGGACCAGTTCCCGCGATCAGGCTTGCTGGGAAAAAGTCGGTCGCATTGAAGGAATTTCCTCGAACAATCCGTTAGGCCGGTATGCACCGGATGCATTGGAAAAAACCGCCAAAAGCCCTCTGGAATAGTGGAGGGAACGTTCGATGAGTTTCCTGTTTCGCTGGGTTATGGATCTCAGTTGCCGTACGAGGTTCCGGCACAGGTCCGCTTGCGACCTGATTTCCGGAGCGTAGGAAGGATCTGCTTTGTCGGCGAGCTTCATCAGAGTAAATTCCTCTCGTGACATTCGGAAAGCTTCAGCAAGTTGACGGCAAAGACGCGCCATTTCCATCTCCAGGCTGCGAAGCCTGGAACAAAGCGCATCCTCTACCCTGTTGCTTTCCAGAATGGCTTCAACACTCCCCTTTATAAGCAGGACAGTCTTCTGCCGGGCATGCTCAACGAGATCGCGGTACAGTGTGATTTCCTCGCGAACGACTCCCAGGAGATCCGAAACCTGGTCTTCCATTATTCAGATCCTGAGATCGATGTGCATTGAGGATATGGAGTCATCGGTCTTTTGGGATGAATCAGAGGAATTGCTGTCGACGTCTTCCTTTTTTTCAGGCACAGGCTTTATAGGTCGCTGCTTTCGGGGCTGTTCGCCCCCCAGCCGCTCCTCTCGCCCGATCCTTTCCAGGAAGGGTGAAACGACAAGATTCAAGAGACCAAAGTCATCTGACATGGCCATCCCCCACCTAGTCGAACTAACCAACCTCGTCGAACAGGCTGCCTCCGATTATTTTATCGGCGATTTGTTCCGCCTTGACATTGTATGCGCCGCTCTCGATCTGGCTCCGAACCTGATTTACGCGATCTTCCCGTACATCGGGAGTAGAACGAATCAAGTCCTCGATATGCGAAATTTCGAGGCTTCGAACCGACAGTTCCAGCCGATCCGAATCAGAGCTCGCGGCACCGCGCTTCTGGATTTTCTCAGACTGCTGCGGAGAATCGAGCCGCTGCACGTTTTTGTTCAAGCCTATCAAAGGGTTATTGCCGCCAATCTCCATATATAACCTCGAGAGATTACTCTTGGGTAGCTTATCGTCCCTTTGATAATAGCACTTTAGCCAATATTGCGGATTCTAGCCTTAACCGCCAACCTTGAGGCGGCTTAGGCCTTGTCCGAGAGAATTCGGATGTGAATTCAACCCTGCCAAGGGATCAACAGGGGTTCCCATTCGAATCACTTCAAAATGAAGATGCGGACCCGTACTGCGTCCGGTGCTTCCAACAGTACCCAGGTTTGTCTCAGAATTGACGACATCCCCGGCCTTCACATCTATCGTGCCCAGGTGCCCATATCGCGTTTGAAGACCATCCGCATGCTGCACCAGCACGGTATTGCCGTACCCATTCTCGTATCCGGAGGAAACCACTGTCCCCGGCAACGCCGAAACCACTTTCATGCCCTCCGGGGCGGCCAGGTCGAGTCCTTTATGGAACCGCGCCTGATGGGAGATTGGATCCCTGCGCATCCCGAATGCAGAACTTATGCGCGCATGAACCGGAAGCTGCAGGTCGGAAATTTCTTCCTCTTCGCTGCTCGATGTCGATGGACCCTCCGTGCCCGAAGCGGAAGGCTCGGAAACCTGTTCGGATTCCTGGGTCTGGACGGAATCCGGCGTCTTTCCCGCAGCCCTCCCGGAAAGACTCTTGTAAAGCATATCCGAGATCCCGAGAGTGCCCCGCCGGGCCATGCTCATCGATATTTCCTGATCAAAAAGCTCCGTGTAAATCGATTTCCCGAAACCGCCCTCGAACACTCCCGAATCTTCAATCGTTTCCCGCATCACCTTCAGCAGCTGGTTCAGGAAAATCGCCTCGAATTCCTGAGAAACCTTCTTCAGCTGGTCCGTCTGTCCCTGCCCGGTCGAATTCTGGGCTGCGCGGATCTTATCCTCGAGACGGTTGCCCCCGGACGTCAAGATATCCGTCGGAACCTGGGGGAGAGGAGTAAGGGCTGAAGAATTCTGCACGATTTTCTCTAGTTCAGTCTGTTGATATCAGGTTAAATAATTTCAAGTTCGGCCTGCAATGCGCCCTGGGCCTTTATGGCCTGCAGAATCGCAATGACATCCCTGGGCGTAGCACCAATGGAGGTCAGCGCACGAACAACTTCCTCCACGCTGGCTCCTTCCCGGAGCGTAACCGTCTGCCCTTTTTCTTCCTTTATGGCAACAGTTTCTTTCGGCACCACTGCGGTCTGACCGGTGGACGAAAACGGCGTCGGCTGGGACACTTCAAAAATTGTTCCTACCTGGAGCGCAAGTCCGCCGTGAATTATCGAGACCTCCGCAATTTTGACATCTTTGCCCAAAACTACGGTGCCGGTCTTCTCATTGATCACAACTCGCGCCGGGGCATCGATATCCATCGTGGCATTTTCAACAACGGACAAGAACTCAATAACACGATCATTGTAGCTGGGAGGCAACTTAACGGTTATGGTGCGCGCATCCACGGGGCTGGCCACGCCGGCCTCTGACACCTGATTAATGGCGCGCGCCGCACGGAGCGCGGTGGTAAAATCGCTCCGATTCAGCACGAGGTTGAACTGGGATTTCCCGGCAACCGCAAACTCGACATCGTGTTCCACGAGACCGCCGTTGGGTATCCGTCCAACGGTAGGATGGTTTAGCTGAACCCGGTTGTTTGAACCACCGCCCGAGTATCCCCCTAGCGTTACTTCACCTTGCGCGGCAACATAGATCTGCCCGTTTGCTGCCTTCAAGGGAGTCTGGATCAGTACTCCACCCTGAAGGCTCTGCGCATCTCCGATCGAACTCACCGTAACATCAATCTGGT
>JAHFUH010000197.1 GCA_023265215.1 Acidobacteriota bacterium | reverse complement strand
TGTACTCGGTCGTCTGGATTCGGACTACGGCTCCAGTAATAATACCTTCGTCGTCACGGACAACTCCTCTGATAATCCTTTCAGGACTCGATTCCTTCGCCGAAACCTGGAGCCACGGACGAAATGCAATCCCGGCCAAAACGAGAATGCCCAGAACCGCGATCCATTTCAAGCCTTTTGAAGCAGAAGTTCTCGCGGAAGTGCGCCAGGTGTGTGGATACAAAGGAAGTTTGATCATTTCTTTTCGCACCGAACCTTCTCCTGTCATTGCCGCATAGAGCATACGTCCGTCGGACGATATCTCAATGCCTACAACAGCACGAGTGCTGAGCCCCCTGTTTGTCCGTCTTCAGAGGAATTTGGTTAGTTCTCCAAATTAAGAGACACTTTATGCCGTAGCTGATAGGGCAAGTTTAGCATTTTCAGCTTCCCTACGAGCCAGAATATTCCCATTTTTCTACGGATCCCCGGCCCGGTTCCGGCGCCTGCAAACGCCCCATAAAGCAGTGTAATTGTTTAACCAAATCCAAATAGCGAACCACAAAGATCTCAAAGCATCTCTTAGCGGTCTTAGCGGTCTTTGTGGTTAAAATTCCAGCCTGCCGGCGCATCCGGTGCCCTCTTGAGCAGCCGGCTAAACAGTTGCAAAACGGCTCAAAATCGACGATTTCGGATGGCCTACTTGATCTTAGGAATGCGGTAGCCGTCGTTCCCAACGGGCAGTTCACCGATCTTGTCGAAGGCAACTCTCCGAACCATTGGTATCCTGAATTCCATTTCTCAATCAGATAGTGTTTAATGAGTCCATGCACACTCTAATCAAAGGCTTGATACTCCTTATTCTTATTCTGGGCGCGAGACAGGGACTGGCGCAGCATTATCTCGAAGTGCGAGGCGCCGATACGAAATATCGTTATTTCGACTGGAACTATACTTTTGCCAATTCCGCGCTCGTGGATGTGTTTTATGTAGGTGTGCCGGGCAGCAACGAATTTAATCTGGGTGGTGGTTATGGTTTCAAGCCCAGGCCCTATCTTACGCTTGCCCCATTGGGTTATGCCGTCATCGGCAAAGAGGCGGAACAGCGCGGCATTAAGATCGCGCTCCTGGTCATGCTTGAAAAAAGTGGCTGGAAGCTAAATTCCTTTTTGGGCCACTTCGAGCGTATCTCGGGAGATGTCGACAACTATCAAGTCCTGGATACTCTTGATGTCAGCCGTGCAGTCCATGGTCCGTTTGAAATCGGCTTCTCCAGCGGATTCTTTCACGCGGGTGGAAAATGGAATCCTCAAAACGGTCCCCTATTTAAACTGAACGATCGGCTCGGAAGCTGGTATGTCTCCTACCGTTTCGGTCTGGATAACGAATTACGCTTCAGCCGGAATTTGCTTTTCAAATAGCATCATTCCATTCGGCTCTTCGATTCGATTGATATTGCATGCCGATTGGGCTACCTTTACGACACTGTGTGTGCCTTGGCAAAGACTCAATTTTCCCAACGCTCTCTGAAAACAACGGAATAATTCTCATGACATCCCCACGTTCAATCTCCGAAATCGATCTTTCTCCTATCCCCGGCAAGCATTATTGGCATTGCCACAGAGAATGGCGGGAGGAGTTCATCTACTTTATGATGGTAGACCGTTTCCACGACGACCTGCAGCGCGTGCCTGAAAAGGGACCAGGGCGGGTGCGAGGAAGCGGCGCTTTTGCGCAACTCAAGAAATTCTGCGGGGGGACGCTCAACGGCATCAGAAACCATCTCGACTACATTCATCAACTGGGATGCACCGCGTTGTGGCTCAGTCCGATTTTCGAAAACAATGACGCGCCGGATCGCAATTCCGACAAGTATCACGGCTATGCCATTCAGAATTACCTTGCAGTCGATCCGCGATTCGGCACCAAACAAGACCTGGTTGATCTGGTTGCTGCGGCACACGATCTGGAGATGCGGGTGTTTCTTGACGTCGTTGCAAATCACTCGGGCGATAATTGGTTTTATCTCGGGAATGAACCGAAGGTGTATGACAATGGGAGAGAATTTACTTTTGGCGGTTGGCGTCATCCGGAACTTCCGCGCCCAATTGAATTACGCAACCCAAATTACTATGGGAAGAAGGGAGAAATTCGGAATTGGGACGATCTTCCCGAAACTCAGGACGGCGACTTTTTCTCTCTCAAAGGGTTCAAGAACGACGACACCCAGGATGGCCTTGCTCTTCAGGATATTCTGATCAAGGCTCATTGCTACTGGATGCGCGAAGCGGATGTTGATGGTTTTCGCATGGACGCTGTGAAGCACATGGGAGAGCTCGCGATCGCACGCTTCTGTTCAAACATACGAGAGTACGCATATCTTCTCGGCAAGCGTTGGTTTCTTCTCTTCGGCGAATTGGTGGCAGGCGACGCTGCCGCGAATCGCTACATCGGACCCAATACTCCGACACAAATGGGGAACAAGACCGTTTATTTCGGCCTCAATTCGGTGCTCGATTTTCCTCTCTATTGGACGCTCCCGGCAGTGATTAAAGGCCAGCGTCCACCGGCGGATCTCATCAATCGCTATGAAGCCCTGAGAGAAAACGCTCTCAACCGCGGAGAGATGGGACGCTTTCTGATCACATTTCTCGACAATCACGACCAAATTGGCGCGGACTACAAGAAACGATTTGCGGCGGATGCGCGTGATGAACAAATTGTCGCGGGTATGGGATATCTGCTTTGCGCATTGGGAACGCCCTGCATCTATTACGGAACAGAACAAGGGTTCTCGGGAGAAGGATTCGGAGACGAATTTATCCGGGAAGCGATGTTCGATCTCGATGATCGGTCAAGGAATTATTTGAATCCGCAATGCACTATCTATCAGGCAATCGGCAAGATTGCGGCGCTGAATCAGAAGCTGGAAGCGCTCCGTTTTGGTAGAATGTATTTCAGGGAAATTTCAGGCAACGGCATCGATTTCGGTTTGCCAATGGGCCATCCATGCACGCTTGCGTTCTCGCGAATCCTGGCCGAGCAGGAGATACTCGTCGCCTACAACACCTCGACTACCGAGAGGCGAATGGACTATGTTGTTGTTGACGGTGCAATTCAGCAAATAGGAGCAAAGATGGAATTTCTTTACGGCGCGGAGGGAGCCGTAATAGTGGAGCAACATTGCGATCCGGGAAATCTGTCCAAGTTCGTGAAACTCGACCTCGGGCCAATGCAATTCGTGATTCTGCAGAAAACATGAATCGGACTTAATCCCTGGGGTAGTTTCATTCAGTTTCAGAGGCGGGTTCATGCTGCCGGCAGGTCCCAATGCACTGCGGAAGTGAAGTCTTGCGGCATTGTTCGATCAACGCTAAATGAGGACATCCGGATAAGTTAGTGTCAATTTGAAGCCGGCCTCTTGACACATCTGGTAACATTCGTTGCTCATTTAAGATTTAAAGAAAGAGGTTACGGCTTTGATCAGGGACCTGCGACGCGTAAGAAACATAGGAATCAGCGCACATATCGATTCCGGCAAAACCACACTAACAGAGCGCATCCTTTTCTATACCCAGCGAATTCGGATTATGCACGATGTCAAGGGCAAGGATGGCGTCGGCGCCATAATGGATTCGATGGAGCTGGAGCGCGAGCGCGGCATAACCATCGCCTCGGCTGCCACATATTGTGAGTGGGCCGGCCATTTTATCAACATCATCGACACACCAGGCCATGTGGATTTCACAATTGAGGTGGAACGCTCGCTCCGAGTGCTGGACGGGGCAGTGCTGGTGCTCTGTGGAGTTGCAGGGGTTCAGTCCCAATCGCTGACGGTAGATCGGCAAATGCGCCGTTACAATGTGCCGCGACTGGCCTTCATAAACAAACTCGATCGGTCGGGGGCCAATCCTTTTCGGGTAGTCGAGCAACTGCGGGACAAGCTGAAACTCAACGCTGTCATGATGCAGATCCCGATTGGGCTCGAAGCCCAGTTCGAAGGAGTCGTGGATTTGGCTACGATGAAGGCTCATTACTTTGACGGCGCCAACGGCGAGATTCGCAGAACCGAGCCGATACCCGACGCCCTCCGCAGCCAGGCAGAGGAAAAACGCCAGGAAATGCTGGATGCTCTCTCGATTTTCTCTGATGAGCTTCTGGAGGCAATCCTGGAGGATAGGGTCACTTCGGAAATGATCCATGCGGCTGCACGAAAAGGGACCATCGCGCTGAATCTGACTCCCGTATTCATGGGTTCAGCCTACAAGAACACGGCCATTCAACCGCTTCTGGATGCAATAACTTATTACTTGCCCGATCCTACGGATGTTAAAAACGAAGCCTTGGACGTCTTGCAGGATGAAGCAAAGGTTGTTCTAACGGCGGACCCTGCGGACCCGTTCGTCGCGCTTGCGTTCAAGCTCGAAGAGACAAGATTCGGGCAACTGACTTACATTCGGATCTACCAGGGCGCGCTCAAGAGAGGCGATACGATCGTCAACCGGCGCACCGGGAAGGATGTGCGCGTCGGCAGACTTGCGCGGATGCATTCGAATGATATGGAAGATATCGTGGAGGCTCAGGGCGGCGATATCGTTGCTCTTTTCGGGATCGATTGTGCGTCGGGCGACACCTTTACTTCCGAAAAGGTGAATTTCACCATGACTTCGATGCATGTGCCGGATCCGGTCATCCACTTGACCATCAAGCCCAAGGACCGGAAGATGGCCGGCAACATGGCAAAGGCCTTGAACCGGTTCACCAAGGAGGATCCAACCTTCAAGACTCGTGTCGACGAGGAATCGGGGGAGACGATCATTTCCGGGATGGGCGAACTGCACCTCGACGTTTATGTTGAACGAATGAAACGGGAATACAGCTCAGAGGTCGAAACAGGAGCTCCGCAGGTGGCGTTTCGCGAAGCGATCAGCCATCGGGCCGAATTCGACTACACACACAAGAAGCAGACCGGCGGGTCCGGGCAGTATGGGCGCATCGGCGGGTACTTTGAGCCGCTGGAAACGGGAGACTTCGAGTTCGTGGATGATATCGTCGGAGGATCAATTCCCAAAGAGTTCATCTCTTCCGTGGAAAAAGGCTTCCGCTCCATGCTGAAAAAAGGACGATTGATCGGCTTTCCGGTGACCGGCCTTCGCGTCGTCATCAACGATGGGGCATCACACTCTGTCGATTCGTCCGACAACGCATTCCAGGCGGCCGCGCGGGGAGCTTTCCGGGAGGTATACCATCGGGCCAAACCCCATATCCTTGAACCGCTCATGAAGGTATCCATCGAAGGTCCCGTCGAATTCCAGGGCGCATTCGTCCGCACGATCATGCAACGACGCGGCATCATAGTCGGGACGACCGAAGCCGAAGGATTCGCCCGGGTGGATGCGGATGTGCCGCTCTCGGAGATGTTCGGATATTCCACGGATCTCAGGTCCTCGAGCCAGGGCAAGGCGGAGTTTACAATGGAGTTCAATCGATACGTTCCGGTGCCGTCTGAGGTTTCGAAGGAGTTGATCAAGAAATTCGGGACTGGCCTGGACAAGGATGAAGAATAAAAGAGGGTTGGTGGAGGAAATACCATGCATCGAAAAGATCTGAATGAACGCAGCCCTCTGAGGCTCCTGGAGCAGTCTATTCACGGCGGGCTCGGCCGCGGCAACATCGGAGTTGTGGCAGCCCGGCACGGCTTAGGTAAGAGCGCCGTCCTGGTCGGCATCGCATTGGATGATCTGATGCGCGGCCGTAAGGTGCTGCACGTGGCTTTGAACGAGCGGTTTGAGAAGATCCGGGATTACTACGATGAAATTTTCATGGATCTGGCAAGAACGGGGAATCTGCAAGACGTCGACACAGAACGTCGTGAAGTCGAACAATACCGGAATATTCATACATACGTCGGCAGTAGTTTTTCTATCCCCAAGCTGCGTGAAGCCATTACATTCCTCAACACGTATATGGATTTCTACCCTGCTGCTCTGATTCTCGAAGGCTACAAATTCGAACAGGCGACGAAGGAGAACATGGACGAACTGCGCCAGATCGCGCGCGAGATCGATGGAGAACTCTGGATGTCCGCCGTCACGCATCGCGAATCCAGGAAGAATGAGCGCGGAATCCCTGAGCCCGTGGCTCATCTGGAAGACTCGATTGACGTGATCCTAGCGCTGGAGCAAGGAGACAAGTCCGTTACTTTGCGCCTGCTCAAAGACCACAAAAATCCCGATGTCAGTCCGAGTCACGTAGCCCTGGATCCAACGACTCTATTGCTCATCCAGGAATAGGCCTTCCCCTAAGCGCTAACTTTATATTTTATTTAAAGCCGTGTAGCGGCGCCTGACCTGCACCCAAAATAATCGCATTGAATAATTGAGGTCAGCCGTCGCTAGCGCGACGGACATGTATGCCTCGGCAATGCCCCAGCCTTAAAAGGCCGGGGTAAAATCATGGGCCGCTACGCCGCAATCTTTAATTTAGCGCTTAGAAGGTGTTCACCAAGGTGAAGGGTATAGGAAAAGTGCGACATGGTCCGGCGCTTTTGGGGTTGCGCGATACCACGTCCATGGTCACCTATTTCTTCGTCACTTCTACCATTCCTGCGTCTCCATCCACTTTTACCCAATCTCCCGTCTCGATAATCCTTGTCGGGTCCTGATCGAGGTCGGTGATTGCCGGAACCCTGGTAACCACGGCTCCGAGGGCGATCTTGGTTGTTGTCTCGTTGAAAACCATTGCCAGCGGCGCGACGCCGTTTAATCGAGCCTCGTGGAAAAAAGCGGACCATCCGGAGGAACCCTTCGCCCCTCGGTACACCAGAACTTTTCCCGCGATACACTTTCCCGCCAATTCGTGGCGAAGATCGACAACAACTCCCGTCATGGGATCAATTCCCCCCCAGCCGGAAATCGTCTCCTGGGTTACCAGTGCTTCTCCTTCGGCACATCCGCCTACAACTTTCCTTCCCTTCAAGACGATCCTTCTCATCTCAAACTCCCCTCCCATCTCCCCGTGAGTGCCGCATTCACACAATCTTCGGTTGAGCCGAACCAGGCCTCAATGCCGGTCAGATTCGGCAGATAGTGCGCTTGCTTGGCGGAATCGGTTGCCATGACCGTAGCGCCTTTTGGAATAAATCTTCCCAGGGCGGGGCAGGTATCGCGCATCAGCACTGCGCCGGTATCCTCAATAATCTTCCTGAAGCCATTCCGTTCGGCAACATCCTTGAGTGCCTGGGGAACGAATATCCAGAACGCTATACCATCTTTGAAGCGCTTCCCTTGGACCAGGCTGCACAAGCTCCATAGTTGATCCATGGAATAATGAGGACACCCCAGCATGATGAAATCAACATTCGTATTTTGTCCGATGGAGTTGAGCATGTCGTAGGCATACTTTCTTTCCTTTATCCCGTATTGGAGGGCTTCCCGCGGGAGCCTGTTTCCAAACGCTTCTTCGGTCGAGTTCGCTTCCGCGGTCAGACCCGGGATATGGAACATTTCGACGCCGCCGGATGAAGCCGCGGCCGCCCCAAAATGTTTGAGCATGTCCCGGTTTGCTTTGGGGTTTTTGATGGAAATCACGGGAACTTTGTTCTGTACGACCTTTCCTGCGTAATAGCCGAGCAGGCCCCAATCCATCATTGTTTTGACATCTTCATCAACCTCGATAAGATAACTGCCAAGACGGTTCTCGGGAACGTGGTAGCCCCAGTATGGGATTTTTCCGGTCAGCATCGCGCAGGTAGCGCTCTCACGCCCTTCGCAATTCGTGCGGGCTCCCAGAACCCCATTGATGTAGACCACGGCTGAGGACTCCATCCAAACGCAGTGCTCGCCTTTCACAGGCACGTTTCCGACCAGGTATGGCGCACATGTGCAGAGGACCTGGATGCCCATTTTCCCAAGATATCGTATGTTTTCCAGGTACAGATCCCGGTCCTCTTGGGTCCGGCCGATCAATAAATAATGGTCTGGATCCATGGAAGTTTCGAATTGGCAGGAAGGCACCTTTACCTTTGGGAATTCCACGACGGTATCGCTGTCAAGACACCATTCTGAAAATACCGCGTCCAGGCTTCCGAATCGTCTCTTGGCTGCCATGTCTGCGATCATGTACCCGCCAACATTGGTAGTATCTACAAAGGTTTCGGCGCCCAGGGCTTCTCCATAGCGCACCAACATTTCCATTGCCTTTTGCACCGCCGGTCCTTCGGCGCCATCGAGCATGGTTTTTTCGTCATCCTTTAAGCGCATTTTTTCCTCCCTGATGCTCTGCCTTTCCAAATCAATATCGCCGGTCCAGATTATCGTAAAGGATCTCCTGAAGTTTGTTAACGTCGATCGAATGTACACTTGCTTTCCCGGCAAGTACCAATGCATGAGCTGCTGCCGACCCGGTAGCTGTGCAAGGACCCATAACCCGGACACTGGAAAGGGCGGCAACATCGGCATCAATGCATCGACCGCACGCCGCGTAGTTGTCGGCCTCGGGCGAAACAAGAGAACCCAGAGGAATGTAATGGACATGGTCGTCGTCAAACACTTCCCAAACATATCCATCGCCGTGGTCGTGCAGTTCTACCGGCCATGCGGTCCGCGCAACAGCATCGTCACATTTTTTGCCTGATCGCACTTCCTCAAGGCTGAGCTGATGCGTCCCGGAAATCCAGCGAGTCTGACGTATGCCCGTATTTGCATAAATGCGCACCGAGGCGCCGCTAAAATTGGCCGGATACTCCTTCCGCATGAACTCCACAACTTTAT
>JAHFUH010000196.1 GCA_023265215.1 Acidobacteriota bacterium | reverse complement strand
AACGAATGACAAGCACGCGTACGGGAGTTGGAAATGCCGAAAAAAGCAAGCGCCCCTAAGCAAGCTCAGGGGACAAACAAAAACGTTCTGACTGCAATTAAGAATTCGGCCGAGGAAATCCGCGGCAAAATCATGGCGCGGAAAAAGCCGACCATGAAGTTTCCCGTGCGATCCCTTTCCAATGTGCGCTATCAACCCCAGCGGGGATTTTTCGAAATGGCCGGCCAGAAGAAAGAGCGCACTCTCACAGTCAACACGGTCAAAACCTTCGCCCAGACGCTGCGGATGGTTGCGCTATCCAAAGAACTCGTCGAAAACGACGATATCGCGACCAAGAGAGAAGCGTATTACGTCTCGAAAAACTGGGAGGATGCCCGGTTCAGCGAGCAGCCGGAATCCGACACGGTGATGGATGATGTCGAGGCTTTCTTTGGAGTGAACCGCGAGCAGTTGGGTTTTGTTCCCGAAGAAAAAGGAGGCGATATCGCCGGACGGCTGGTCGTCATCGATCACGATCGAGACACAGGAAAAACACTCCGCATCGACTGCACAAAATTCGGATCGGGCGCTTACAGCATCCCGATTTCCGTGGAGCAGCTTCAGTTCGAAACAAAGGCCAGTTTCATTCTCGTGATTGAAACCGCCGGGATGTTTCAAAGACTGGTGAAACACAACTATTGGAAAAAGGCCAATTGCATCCTGGTCAGCATGGGCGGGGTCCCCACCAGGGCATGCAGACGTTTCATACGCCGTCTGGCGGATTTCCAGAAAGTTCCGGTCTATGTGTTTGTCGATGGTGATCCTTACGGAATCACCAATATATATCGAACTCTAAAAGTAGGATCCGGCAATGCAGCGCATTTAAACGAGTTCTTCTGCGTGCCTCAGGCCAGATTTCTGGGAATCACGCCGCAGGACATTATCGATTACAAGCTGCCGACTCACCCTTTGAAGGATGTGGACGAAAAGCGCGCGCGGGACGCCATAAAGAACGACCCTTTCATCCGCCATCACAAGGAATGGATCAAAGCGATCGAACAGCTTGTCAAGATGGGCGTCCGCGCGGAACAACAGGCTTTGGCGAAACACGGATTGAATTACGTAATCGATACTTATCTGCCTGAGAAACTTGCCCATCCCGAACACTTTCTACCTTAGCATCGAGGGGACGCGGAATACGCGGAGCACGCGGAAAAACGTGGATAATCCTATGCATTTTTTAAGACTCTCGCTTTTGCGTCATCTGAAAGGGTGGATTCTGAAAAGACCGGGGATAATCAATTCCCTTTGATGGTCTTTAAGGAAAAAATGCAGATCGAGGAATTCTGATTCGTAATAAGCCCAGCCCAAAGGGCCAACGCTAAGGTAAACCGGCACATCATTCGCCCAGGAATTACTGATGCGGTCTTCCGAAGTTTTGGCGTCCCAGTTCCACCCCGACCACAGAATCTGCCATTCGGGGCGCACTCCAATTCCCCGATAATAATCAAAAATCGGGCTGTAACTTCCGGCAATAATCATGCCTTTATCCGGAATAGCTTTCATCACCTGGCGCGCATATTCAATCCTTTCCGTTTGAGCCTGTCGCCAGGGTGAGATGACCAAGAGCGAAATCCCAAAAACCAGGATCTGTACAACCGCCCATATCCATGGACCTTTTTTGGATGAAATCCAGCGATTGTAAAGACTCGTGCAGAGAATCAGCGCCCCGGGCAGCGCCACGAGAGCATAGCGCGGATGGATCTGCACATCCGCGTCGCGCCAAAGCACGGCGATAGGGATGAAAATGCAACACACAATGCCCCACAAAGGATTCGCAATCTGGGCAGAAACAATTTCACCGGTTTTTCTTTTTTTAAAAAGAAAATAAAGACCGGCGCCGACCATTGCCAGCCAAGCGCCCGGGCATATGCTCAGTGTAAATAAGAGGCTGGCCTGGAAATTCTTCCAGAATTGGATTGAATCCAGGGGGATCGCATGAAACCACGTCCGGACTCTTGCCGCGAATCCCGTTGGATCATAAATCCAGATTCCCAGCACCGGCGCCACGACGGCAACTCCAGCCGAAAAACCAAATAGCATTATTGATCGGATACGGGAGCCGGCATTGAAACGCCTGCTCCAGAGAATCCATAGAAAAGCCGCACTCAAAGTAAGCGCCTGTTCGCGAATTCCAACGGACAGTCCAAATAGGATCCCGCCGGCGATATCTCTGAAATCAGGATGCCGATCATCGATTTTCCAGAGAATGGCAGCGGAAGCAAGCACCATTGCCAGCATCGGCACTTCCGTCATGATAAAACCGGAATAAATGGCGTAGAGCGGCGATACAGCCATTGCCAGGACAGCCATCTGCGCTGCCGTGGAGGACAGGAACTGACGGATCAGCCGCTGGAACAACAAGATGCCGAATACCCCAAACAGCAGCGTTCCCGCCATTACAACAATTTCTACCCGCAAAGGTTCAAGCCGGAAAATCCGCCGCATCGATTCCCACAAAAAGATGTTGTAGCCGATGAACACCGGCCGGCCGACTCCAAGCGGAGACAGGCTGTGCGAAACGATCTCTTTTAAATAGTCGAAGCTATCCCACTGCCCCAGATATGGCGCGCTTCCCCTCAGGTAAAGTACAAAAGCCACGATCGGCAATAGCAATTTGCATTTCAGAGATTTTGGCATAGAGCGCTGAAGAGCCTGTCCTGATTCACCGGACAGGAGCGGTTACTTCGCCGCTTTCATAGATTGTGACTTCGGGACTATACCGGCTGTTGGTTTTTATTATTATTTTTCCAAAGTGATAGCCTGATTTGGCGTCCGCCTTTTGCACGGCAATCAGGTTGTATTGGGTCCCATTTGCAGGTTCGAGCTTTACAGCAACTTTTGGATCTTCCGATCGCACACTCAGAATCTTGAGCGATTTCCCCGGAGAAGGCGTGATCTCAATTACTTTGGTAATTTGTTTTCCCTCCGGAGTACGGCCGAAAAATATAGTTGATTCCGAAATCCCGATTTCAGGTTCCACCACGGCTTTTATGGACAAGCCAACAATGGGATTTTGGGGATCGTTGGTTTTCACATGGACCAATTTTTCCACCGCGCCGGACAGGTTGCCGGTATCTATGGTTATCTCAATTTGACCATTTTTGCCGGAAGGGATCTGCTTTGCTGACAGCAAAGCGGCCTCGCAGCCTCAGGATTTTTCGATATCCGTAATTTCGAGCATTCCTGTTCCTTTATTGGCAAACAGAAATTTCTCTCTTATACGCTGGCCCTGGCGAATATTCCCCAAATCTTTGCGCAGCGACTCAAACTCAATTGAAGGATGCTTTGTCTGCCCGGCGGCATTGATCAATCCCGGCAGCAGGCATGCTATGAGGACGAGATAAAATCGCATGGTCACCCTTTCATTTGGAATGCGCAATCAGAGCATGGGCATCCCGCCCAATGCTGCCTCGTTTTTTTGGCCGCGTAGCGGCCCTATGACCAACGAGCAATCCTTCTACATCTGTTAAATTATCTTCAGTTTGCATGGAATAAATTACCCGGCCCCAATACTAGCACATAGTTGAGCCTCGCCGCTTCGGGAGCTTCACCCGGATCAAATAACTCCAAGACGCAAAGCCTCAAAAGCTCTATAATGCTTGCGAATTGCAGATAATTTTAGCTGCTCCGGGCAGATCGCAGTTAGTGTGTTGCTGCGGTTTCTGGTAGATTACTAAGGCTTACTATTATGACGGACGTTGCGTTTAGCAAGGAATGGCTTACAGACGGCGAAAAGCTGCAGATCGCAATGCAGCCGATAAAGCGCATTCTATTGACCGGCGGCGGCACGGCAGGTCATGTGAATCCTGCGCTGGCCATAGGCTCCGCTCTGGCCACACCGGGCACTCATTTTCTTTTTGTCGGGGTGCGGGGCAGAGTCGAAGAGGAGGTTGTTCCGCGCGAAGGCATTCCCATCAAATTCGTTCGGGCTTCCGGGTACCCAAGCGGCCTCTCGCCGAAGCTGGCGAGTTTTTTTCTGAATCTCCTGATTGGAACCCTGCAATCCATCTTTATACTGCTGCGCTTCCGCCCGGAAGTCATCGTTGGGACAGGAGGATATGTCTCAGCGCCGGTAATAATGGCGGCCGCGCTGCTGCGCAAAATCGGCCTGAGCCGCGCCCGGATATTTATTCATGAACAAAACGCTGTCCCTGGAAAACTAAACCGACTGATGGGACGCTTTGCCCACCAGGTTTTCGTAACATTTCCCGAGACGCTGTCCTGCTTTCCGGAAACCGGCGTGCTGTCCGGTTATCCTTTGCGGCGACGCATAGCCCGAATCAGCCCGGAAGAAGCAAAAAGGAAGATCGAAATTAAAATCCCTGAAGGGCGCAAGGTTATCCTGGCGTTCGGTGGATCGCAAGGAGCGCGCACAATAAATCGGGCTTTGGTCGATGCATTGGGTTCCCTGCTTCCCTATCGAGACCGTCTGTTTATCATCCATGGAGTTGGACTGTTCAAGAGCAGCGAGTACAATGCGATGGAAGACACGGAACAACGGCTAGCCAGGCTATACAACGAAGAAGAAAGACAGGCAATCAAGGAATTTTACCTTTATCGCGAATTTTTTCACGATATTGAGAATTTGTACACAATAAGCAGCCTTGTTGTGGCAAGAGGGGGCGCGGGAAGCCTCAACGAAATTTCGGCTATGGGGCTGCCGGCGCTGATTATCCCCAAATCAAATCTGCCTGGCGACCACCAGGTCATGAACGCCCGTTCCATGGAGCGAGCCGGTGGGGCGGAAATACTTTACGAACAGGTCGCTTCTGTAAATGGGAAGCTGTCTGAGACCATTGACGGAAAAATCCTGGCGGAAAAGCTTCTGGCAATGATTCAGGATGAATCCCGCCTGAGGGAGATGAGCCGGCTCAACTGTTCGTTCCTCAACCAGGATGCTCTTGTTCATATAGAACGTCGCATTCGGGGCTTGAAATCCGAGAACGGCCAGGGCGCGCAGTTGAGGGCAGAAGGATTGATGCACCACCCGCAGGACAGCTTGCCCGGGAACCGATCTCTGTTATCACTGATCGAGAAAGCTCGGGAAAAACATAGAAACTCATACAGACCGGAAAATGTTATCTCCCGGCCGCAAGACCTCGAGTATCTGAAAAATCGAGCCAGCGCCCTGCTGATTGATTCGGCGTGGCAGAATCGTAATCTTGGAATTAAGCTGCTCGGTTTGCTCAACGCAAAGAAAATGATACCGGCGCTGCTCACGATCTTTTTTGAGCGTAAGCCGGTTTCACTGTTCAAGCGGTTTTTGGGTGGAGATTTCGAACAGGTCGGCTTTATCCGGCGCAATATTATCATCGCTCTTGTCCGGTTGAACGAGATTGCCCCTGGAGTTGAAAAAGCGCTTCTCATGGGTCTCCAGGATCCCTATTATGAAGTGAGGGCTGAAGCAGCCCGCGCGGCAGCATTTTTTGGCGCCAGACTTTCTTCGCCCGGCGGCTTTATTTCAGGCCTGCTGCGGCTCTTAACCGATCCGACCATTGATGTCACCGTTGCGGCCGCGGAAGCGCTGGGAAAGCTGGGGGGGGAACACGATGCTCTGCCGGCGCTTCTAGGATTATGGGACGCCCGGCGCTGGAAAATCAGAGCGGCAGTACTTCGCGGAATAGTGCACCTTGTGGATCGTGGGACTGTGTCCAACCTGAAAATGCTGGAGGAACAAGCACCCCGGTTTATCTTGACCTCCACTGATTTCACACCGCAGTTCGAAATAAAAGCCGCCTACCGGCACCTAATGGAATCTGTCTTCAGGGAAAAAGAAAAGAGACCTGCGCAATGATTTATTTCCTTGGGAAGATGCTCCACCCCAAATTCGAGCAATTTTCATATCTTCGCCTTGTGGACTATATTTCCGCCAGATCGATAGGAGCGGCTCTGACGGCAATCATTTTGACCCTGATAATTACACCGATATTCATCCGCTACCTCCATCGCAAGGGGCTTGTCGACCAGATCAGGGAGACGGGAATTTCTTCGTCGTCCGACAAAGCCGGCACTCCTGCAATGGGCGGAGCGATTGTGGTAGGTTGCGTGATGGTCTCCTGTTTGCTCTGGTGCAATCTGCTGAATCCGTTTTTAATGACAGTGCTGCTGGGCATGGTGTGGTTCGGCGCCATTGGGCTCATGGACGATACAGCAAAAACCCGGGCAAAATCCGGCGACCGCGGCCTTTCCGAATCAAGAAAACTGATGTTGCAGGGAGCCTATGCCGCCTTGCTCGCGCTATATCTCATCAGCCCCTATTCGCCACTCCCACATAGCCAACTGGGGGCCTTTTGGGTCCCGTTCATGAAAACGCCGCTATTCAACTCGCTTTGGCTTTATCCTCTTATCGTGTTCTTTTTTGTACTGGTGGTGGGCAATTCCGTCAACATCACGGATGGCCTCGACGGGCTTGCCATTGTTCCGTCGGTATTCGTTCTGGGAGTGTTGGGGGTTTTTGGATATCTTCTGGGGAATAGGATCTGGGCTGGATATCTGAATTATCCTCTTATCCCGGGGACAGGCGAACTTGCGGTTTTCAGTTCTGCTTTTGCAGGCGCAGGAATCGGCTTTCTCTGGTTCAACGCATACCCTGCCCAGATCTTCATGGGAGATACAGGTGCGCTGGCGATCGGGGGATGCATGGCCACGCTTTCAGTCGTATTAAAGCAGGAAGCGCTGTTTTTAATTCTCGGAGGACTTTTTCTGGCTGAGGTGGCTAGTTCTCAAATCCAGGATAAGATCGGGATTAAATGGCTCGGCCGGAGAATATTTCTGCGCGCGCCCTTGCATCACGCCATGCAACACAAAGGACTTGCAGAAACCAAAGTAGTAATCCGCCTTTGGATCGCCTCCGGAATACTCGCGCTGACAGCGCTTGCCACACTTAAATTGCGTTAAGCTTTTCGAGGGTTTGGGTCTTTGAGTTACCTTAGACTTACGCAAAGACTCAAAGCCTCGAATATTATTCATTAATAAACAACATGCAGCAGAACCCTAAATCCAGCGTGAGGAGCTCCAGCAAAAACGCCGTCCTTGTCGGATCGGGAATGTTGCTTAGCCGGATCCTTGGCTTCGTACGCGGGCGAATTTTTGCTTATTATTTTGGGAACCTGGCTGCGGCTGACGCATTCAACGCTGCGTTCAAAATCCCAAATTTTCTCCAGAACCTTTTTGGCGAAGGAGCCCTGTCTTCTTCTTTTATCCCGGTTTATGCCAGCCTCCTGGCCGCTGACAGGGAAGAAGAAGCGAACCGTGTCGCTCGCGTTACAGGTTCGCTCCTCGCTGTTGTTGTATCCATTCTCGTTTTGGTTGGTACCCTTGCGGCGCCTCTTCTGACTTATGCGATTGCCCCGGGATTTGAGGGGGAAAAGCGGGAATTTACAGTCCAGATGGTCCGGATTATTTTCCCGGGAACCGGCGTGCTCGTGCTTTCAGCATGGTGCCTGGGCATCCTGAACAGCCATCGACGTTTCTTCCTTCCTTATGCGGCCCCGGTTCTTTGGAATCTTGCGATGATCGGCACGCTCTTAGGATTCGGCGGTAAATGGCAATCCTACGATTTAGCTAAGATCCTGGCATGGGGCTCCGTACTCGGCAGCTTCCTCCAATTTGGCGTTCAGCTTCCTGCGGTTCTGAGATTGACTAAACGGTTCCAATTCCAATTGGAAATTGCGTCTTCAAATATTCGCACAATTATTCGAAACTTCCTGCCGAGTTTGGCCACCCGCGGAGCCAATCAGGTCAGCAGCTATGTGGACTCAATACTCGCCAGCCCCCTGCCAACCGGCGCAGTAGCTATGCTGGCCTATGTCCAGGCAATTTATCTTCTTCCGGTCAGTCTTTTCGGGATGTCCATCTCGAATGCGGAGTTGCCCGAAATGTCCAGCCAGACCGGTTCGGATGAAACTGTTGCTGCGGTTCTTTGTGATCGTTTGAACAACGCAATGCGGCGGGTTGCCTTCTTCATAGTTCCTTCGGTAGTCTGTTTTCTGGCACTCGGAGACAGCGTTATCGCTTTCTTATACCAAACGGGTAAGTTTACGCGGGACGATGTGGTTTACGGCTGGGCGGTGCTTGCCGGGTCCACCGTGGGGCTTCTCGCGTCCGCCCTCGGACGTCTTTACACCTCGGCTTTCTGGGCGCTGAGAGACACTCGTACCCCATTTCGCTTCGCGGTTTTAAGAGTTGCCTTGACGGCTGTGCTGGGTTGGTTTCTGGCGTTTCCGGTGACGGTGTGGCTCGGAATACCTAGGCATTTAGGACTCGTCGGGTTGACAGTCTCGGCAGGGATGGCTGCCTGGGTAGAATTCACACTGCTGCGCTCCGCTTTGCGAAATAGGGTTGGGAAAACAGGCTTGCAGCCTTCTTACCTCGCCCGGTTGTGGTTCATCGCAATTAGCGCAGCGATTCCTTCATTCGCCGAAAAGCTGTTGCTGAAAGGCTTGCCGCCGCTGATCTCAGGATTCCTTGTTCTCGCAACATTTGGCATTGCCTTTATTGCGGGTGCGGCGGCTTTCAGGCTCCCGGAAGCATTAACGCTCATCCGGACCGTCCGCTCCAAGTTTCAATCAGGACAGAGCCTTTAGGTTCGGCTGGAGCGCCTTGAAGGCATCGGTCCCAGCCCGGCGCAGCCACTCAAAAACCACGGATTCCGCCGTCATTATAACGGCACCCGCATGATCGAGCCGGCGCAAAGCAGTCTCGGCATCCAGCGCCCGACGGG
>JAHFUH010000001.1 GCA_023265215.1 Acidobacteriota bacterium | reverse complement strand
TTCTTGTTCGACATTCTGCGGTTCGCTTTTGTTAAACTCTTTAAATATACAATTATTTGATTAAGGATCTAATCTTGGTGAGAAAGGAATTCTCACTCCCTGGAGGTAAATCCGAGCCGCGCCATGCTCCGATATAACGTCGCACGGCTAACTCCCAGCAATCTCGCAGCGGTTGTTCGGTTGCCATTGACTCGATCGAGCACCTCAAGAATGCGCGACCTTTCATCAGATTGACCTGCAACAGAATGATGAGGGGACAAACCGAGGATTTCGGCCGGCAGATCGGTTGGCAAAATCACTGTTCCATTCGAGTGGACGGCGGCCGACTCAATCGCACTCTTTAGTTCCCGGACATTTCCAGGCCACCTATGTTTCATCAGGATCTCCAACGCCGCACTGCTGATTTCGGCTACAGGCAATCCCTTGTGGCCACGAATTTGTCCTAAGAACCATGATATCAGCAAAGGTATGTCCTCAGGGCGATCGCGCAAAGGTGGGATCCAGATGCTCGTCACTCTTATTCGATAGAAAAGGTCCTCACGAAAATGTCCGTTGGCGACTTCACTGCATAGATCCCGATGCGTGGCTGCAATGATACGCACGTCAACTTTTCGTGGCTGCGTTTCTCCCAGGCGGGTAATTTCCTTCTCCTGCAGTACTCGCAGGAGACTGGTCTGGAGAGCCATGGGAAGGTCTCCGACCTCATCGAGCACTAGCGTGCCATGGTTCGCTGCCTCGAACATTCCCCCCTGATCCGCTACCGCACCGGTAAAGGAACCTCGCCGATGACCAAAAAGTTGACTGGACAATAAGGACTCGGTTAGACCGGCACAGTTCACCGCAAGAAAGGCCTTTGCTCTGCGGTCGCTGGAATAATGAATGGCACGAGCCACGAGTTCTTTTCCAGTACCGGTCTCTCCCTCGATCAAAACGGTAGTATCCACGCGAGCTAACTTCTGGATCTTTTGGTACATAAGCTGAATAGCCTTGCCTTGGCCGCAGATTCCTTGAAACTGAGTTTTGTCATCCAGCAACTGCCGGAGATCGGAAAGCTCGGACACGTCATAGAGCAAGAAGATCTTCCTGGCCGGATCTCGTGGGTCGTCTTTGACTTCAATTTCCATCCGATATAGCCGCCCCCGGGGATCCTGCCACTTGACGGGAACCCTGGTCCTCTGTTTGGAGGGGAGCGAGCTCACTTCTTCCAACCGTGTCTTGTCATTGTCCTGAAAGGGAAGGAATCTCACCCATGAGTGACCGACCGCCTCCTTCCTGCTCTGGTCAACAATCCGCTCGGCCGCCTGGTTGAGGAAAGTAATTTCTCCATCTGCCCCCATCATAACAACGCCGACCTGGAACTGGTCCAGAAAGGCGAGCATGTTTTCATTGGCGCAGGCTAGGTACTGGTTAAATTGTGAAAACCGTTGATTAACCTCACTAAGCTGCTGGTTCGCCTTTTGCAGTTGGCGGTTCACCGTCTGCAGCTCGGATGTGCGCTCTTGGACTCTGAGTTCCAAGGTATCTCGGGCTTCATGCAGCTTCATGATGCCGGCGAGCACACGCGCCACGGAAGTGAGAAAGCTTTCTTCTTCGGGCTTCTGGATATGGCCTGCCTTAACGTAGAGATTTATTACCCCGAAAGTCCGGCTGTCCGATACGATGGGTACGCAGTAATGTCCGTGGGCAAGCATTCCCATGTAATGCGTTTCATGACGCCCATCGAGGCCATCTGCAAATATGATCTTGCCGGTGGCGGCAGCACGACCGCAAAGGCAATGGCCCAAGGCAACTTCCTTGCAGCTGGTCTGCAACGCTTCCGACAGCCCGCGTTGCCCCTTCATTAATATTACCTGCGACTGTTGATCCAGCACAAATATGGAGCCCTTCGATTCCAGTGAGAGCCAAGGAATTGAAAAGAGTAAATCGAGAGTGCTCTCGAACTGCTCCTCAAGGGGAATCAACTCCAGCGAGATTCGGAGAAGCTCATTCATCGCGCTTTGAATGCGCAGATTTGCTTCAAGTTCTTCCTCCGCCTTCTTGCGCTCGGTGATATCCTGAGCGAAACCGAGGTAGCGGGTGATTTGCCCGGTCTCTTCGCGGACAGGAAATCCATGGTCTCCAATCCACCGGATAGACCCATCGGGCCGGACAATCCGATATTCGAGTTCGAACGGCTGTCCGGTATTCGCAGGCCCGAGTGCGGCAAGCACTCGATCCCGATCTTCCTGGTAAACATCGTCGAGAAATGATCGCGGCTTTGCGTCCAGATTTTCGCGGGTGCAGCCCCAAATGTGCTCGTAACCCAGGCTCATGTAAAACATCCTCTCGATCCCCGGATCGGCCATCCAAAAGAAGGGCTCCAAGACATTTCCCGCAATTAAGCGGAGACTCTCTTCACTTTCCTGAAGGGGTCTCTTCAGATGCTGCGTGTCTCTTACGAATCGCAGCATTTCGATCCATGACTTCTCTGATTCCGCCAATCGAACCCTCCGTTCGTCTCCAAGGCATCGATGGATCCGGCGAGAGAGACAACCGGAGATGGACGCTTCTTTGAAACGCCGGAGGATTTCTCGCTCTTCGAATTGACGAGAAATTTCCGTCCATCCTTAGCTGCAATCATAACTACACCTTGAATTGACTCCGACAATAGTTCATACGAAGCGGGAAGCCAAAGTGTGAAGGGCACCTTGGCTTCCCTATCCAAACTCCTTTGGCGCCCGCGGCTACGCTTGCGCCACAATTAGAAGATTTGCTGGAGTGGTGAGAGGTTTTGCTTGCTGTTTGGGACAATTCATGGAGTCCTATCCTGTCCATTATGCGTCCCGAGTCTTGAGCGTGCGATTGAGACATTAGCAAGACGATCGGCCGCTTTCACTTTTGCACGGTCAAGCCCGACTCAAGCGGGCAAAGCTTAACGTGCCCCTGCCCGCAACCAACG
>JAHFUH010000195.1 GCA_023265215.1 Acidobacteriota bacterium | reverse complement strand
AGGTGGCGCGCTACTCAGGCCAGGGCAGCATTGACGATGCGGCCAATTTCCGTTGTGTCGCACCCTGATTTTATCAGGAGGACGTTGATCGACATTGGTTGGCTCCTTATCAAACCGCCGGATGCACCAAAAGCTCCTGCTCAAAGCAGCTGCTAACAGGTGTTCGTCCTATGAGTAAAGGAAGTGGGCGGCGCTGGCAGATGGCGATCGCGATCGTATGGGAGCGGTTCGCGTGAAGGAATAGTGTCTTCCGGAAATTGCTCCGCCCAATCGATTCGTTCCTCGTCATCCGCATAATATTTCAAGCGGAGCTGAAGGTCCTCTTCGCTGCAGCCGCCAAGGATGTCAATGTGACAGGCGGCATTGGCATTATTTGGACATACGGAAGTTGGTTCACGCAGAATCTCCGTCCAGAGCACCTCATATAGTTGCCGATCGCTTAGGTGATCCGTGCTGGATAAGTAGCAACCTAAAAGAGCCATACCATTGATTACGTCCCATAGTTTTGTTTGAAGCTGCGTGTCATCCAGGGCAGCTGGCTGGGGCAATTGGATTCCCCCTTTTTGAAGCAGGTCAAAAAGCGGCTGCTCCCCTACCCCCTCGATAAAAAGGATGTGCTCCAGAAATTCTTCTTCCTCCTTAGGGCTCCCGAATTTACCCAAAAACGCAGCCTCCATTGAACCAAAATGATGCCGCAGTTGCTCCTTCATCTCTTGAATGTGCCGATTCCTCTCCTGCTCCCGCGATTCTTTCGTCTCAGACATATCATTTCTCCTATGTAATTTCCCTGTCACATCATCTAATTAAGAAATGCCCGTTTTGAGCGAAAATATCTTTCTATTGGCCGGAACCCTGGGCAGCATTGGCCGGGCTGAGAGCCTAAAACCAAAATGCCGCGGATTACACTGATTACACTGATCTATGAAAATCCTCATCTTCTTTAAGACGTGGCAATTTTAAGACGCGGCAATCCGTGAAATCTGTGGCGCTTGGTTTTTAAGCATTCGCAATTATCGGAAGGAAGAAAATACGAAATATATAAATAAAACTTGACAACTGATTAACAGCCGTATTATATATTGGTTGGTCAGCCAATTTATGCGGTTTCAGGATACCGAGACCATCGAACAGAGTGCAGCGACGCAAGGAGATTGCAGCCGCGCTCATGGAGGGGATGTCATGCGCATAGGCGTATATGCCGGTGCATTCGACCCTATTACAGCCGGCCATATCTCAGTCATCGAACGAGCCACGCGCCTGTTCGATCAACTATTCGTGCTGGTGGCTGTCAACTCGAGCAAATCGACTTTATTCAAAACAAAGGATCGACTCGAAATGATAATCGATGCCATCGCGACTCTGCCTAATGTGCGTGTCGCCTGCACCGAGGGATTCGTGGTCGAGTTTGCCCGGAAACATCAGGCGAAGTTCCTCATTCGCGGCCTGCGTGGTGCGTCGGATATCGAGTACGAAACAGCGATCGCAAACGCAAATCTCACACTCGCGCCTGAAATAGCCACTATCTTCATCCCCGCACAGCCAGAGCTTACAAACGTAAGTTCGAGCCGGTTGAAGGATTTGGCACAATCCGGTGTCTGCATCTCTGCCTACTGCACGCAAATGGTTTCAGACCGGCTGATCGAGCGGCTGAGTCAGCGGGCGGGCAACCGCCGGGAGGTGAGCAATGTCAGAATTTGAGGTTATTACACTAGGAGTCGGCGATGCTTTCTCAGAAATTCATCGACCGACGGCACTGCTTCTCATCAGTGATGGATTTCACCTGGCCATCGACTGCCCCGACATGTATCGGGCGGTACTCAAGGATGCCGCTGGTCGCAGTGGTCGCCCAATTGATCTTACAAAGATCGACCACTTTCTTATCACGCACATCCACGGCGATCACATGAACGGCCTTGAAGGAGTCGCATTCTTCAAGCACTTCGCCGAGAACAAGCGCGTCCAGCTCTTATCGGTGCCCGAGGTGCGCGAAGTCATCTGGAGCGAGCGCCTGAAAGGGAGCATGGAACAATTGTGGAACGGCAAGGAGTATCGCTCGTTGACTTTCGATGATTATTTTATGTTCACGCCGCTGGACTGGGGGAGCATCACCAACATTGGTCCTTTCCATATTCAGGTTCGCAGAACCAAGCATCACATCCCGACCTGCGCGGTGCGGATCATAGCCAAAGGGCGCGTATTGGGCTACTCGTGCGATACAGCTTTTGATCCCGAACTCATCCAATTTCTTGAGCCGGCACACCTTATTATTCACGAAACGAACCTCGGGCCGGCTCATACGGATTACACCAGTCTTGCCGCTTTGCCCGCCGATCTGCGGGAGCGGATGCGACTCATTCATTATCCCGACACATTCAACTCAAAGACCTCGACAATTCAAGTCATGAACGAAGGGGAGGTGCTCCATGTTTAGCGGTTCCTTTATTTCCAATTTGTTCTGGTTACTCTTGTTAGCGGTGCCCGTTTTCGCCCTCCTTTGGGCCCGCTGGAGCTTCGTTGCCTCGCAGCCCGACGAGTGGCTCATCAGAATTCGAGACGGGCGACTTGTCAAAGCGGGTGTGGGCATTTCAATTTGGCGGCGGCCAGGAGATCTGATCGCCCGGTTTTCCAGCACGATACAGCGAGTCGGCTTTAAGGTCGACTCGTTGACCCAAGAAAGTCTTCACGTGCTCATCGAGGGCTTCGTCCTCTGGTCGGTATCTCCGACAGGTGAAGGTCCGTTTCAGGCGTTCAGGAACCTGGGCGTGGTCAACCTCAACGATCCGCCGCGCGACCTGCTGAGCAAAAAGCACCTGCTCACAAAACAGCAGTATTGCGCATTCCAGGGCGTCTTCTCCGCCGAGGTACAACGCTATGCGGCAACAGCATCACTTGACGAACTGATGCTCGGTCAGGACAAGTTCGTAGCAGGGGTGCAGGAACAACTAATAAATGTCAGCGCACCGCTTGGTATCCGGATTGAGCAGTTTCAGCTTCTGCAAGTCCAGCCTGTTGACCCTGCTCTCTTGCGCGCACTTTCCACGCGCTACGAAGAACAGTCCCGCGAAAATGCGGCTCAGATTCACCTCGAAACCGCCGAACGCATGAAAAAGCGCGAGATCGATTCGGCGATTAGTCTCGCCAAAGAGGAATCAAACGCGCACCGGGACCAGAAGTCCCACGCCGCCCAGGTTGAGCTCGAGCTTGAGCAACGGCGCGCTGAGCTCCTGGATGCGCAGAACCATGTTAAACACCAGCAGCTCGAGCACGAAGGTGAGCTGCAGATGGAGAAGATCGAAATCGAACGAAAAACCAAGCTGCGCGTGCAGGAAATAGAACGCGAACGTCAACTCGCCGCCGAAGCCACATCCCAAGAGCTGACCGAGGCCAGAATCCGGCGGGAGGATGCCGAGGCCAAGGCGAAACAGGCGCGCATGCGCGAGGAAGCGGAGGCGCAGCGGGATGCCATGATGGCAGTAAACAGCGCGGAAGAGAAAAAGCCGCAAGCGGTTCGAGAGTACGAGCTGGCGCGTCTGACAACGGAACAAATCGCACAAGCGCTCGCATCGCTGCCGATCAAAGAGGCCCGATGGATGACGGTTGGCAGTGAATCGCCAATCGCCACGATTGCAGCAGCCATTACAGAGGTTCGCAATCTGTTCGGCGAGAATCATCCGCCGACCACGCCTTCGGCGGGCAGAGCCGCGTAAAATAAACCGGGGTCGTACCGTGCAATTCTGGTGTGCAACCCCGGCTCCCAAGGAGGAGATAACAAGATTTCTTGGTGAGGTGGGCCCCCAAAAGCTTCTTTTCGGCACAGACTATCCAGTGCAGTCGCATTCTGATTCAGTGCATATGCTAGAAGAGGCAATGCGCGGGTTTAATCGTCTTGATCAGAGGTCGTTATAATACAATAATGCGCATAAGCTACTCTATCCATAAATAGATATTACAAGCCCAACGAGGAGGATCCGATGAAATCGGTTTTAGTCACGGCAGGAGCTACTATGGTCCCAATCGACAACGTCCGCGCGATAACCAATATATTCAAGGGCCGGACGGGCGCCAATATCGCGCGGCATTTTGCGCAACAGGGTTGGGATGTCACACTGATTACTTCCAATCCGTCGTTATCGGAAGGGAAGTCTACCGGGAACATGTCGATTGTACCCTACCATACGTACGACGAGCTGTTTTCCGCCATGCAACTTCGCATCTGCCCGGAAGCAAAATACGATGCGATTATCCACTCCGCGGCTGTCAGCGATTACAGGGTGGAAGGGACATACGTTTACAAACCGCAAGCTGGAATGCAACCCGTTGACTCGAAGGGCAAAATACCATCCAGTTTCGAGGAGTTATTCTTGCGCCTGTTGCCAACCCGGAAGATCATAGACCTGATCCGCGAGCCTTGGGGATATAAGGGTTATTTGACGAAATTCAAATTGCAAACCATGATGGATGACAGTCAGCTTCTGAAGATTGCAGAAGAAAGCCGGGTCCACAGCAAGGCAGAAATGATTGTGGCGAATTGCCTGGAATGGTCCAATGAACGGGCTTTCGTCATAACTGAAGGGCGAGCTGTTTCCGTTGCTCGGGCAAATCTGCCCGAGTCTATCCTTAAGGAAATGGGATTATGAACATTGTTCTGGGAATCACCGGCAGCGTGGCGGCAGTTCTGACGGAGAAACTGTGCACCGACCTGGTTTCAGCCGGACATGCCGTGAGAGTTGTGGCAACCAATCCTTCCTTGTATTTCCTGGCGCCGGATACGGGTGACCATATTAAGCTTGCTGGCGCGGGCAGAGAGTATGCCAGCGTAGAGCTGTATCGTGACAAGGATGAATGGCCACTAGGCGGCTACCACAAGAACGATCCGGTCAGGCATATTGAATTCAGGACTTGGGCGGACTTGCTTTTAATAGCACCGCTCTCCGCCAATACTCTTGCCAAGATGACTCATGGAATATGCGATAACTTCCTTTGCTGTATCGCCCGGGCTTGGCCAAAAGAAAAGCCGGTCATCCTGGCGCCTGCTATGAATACGGAAATGTGGAACGATCCGATTACAGGAGAGCACTTCACTTCTTTGCGCAAGCGCTTTCATAGACTGGCTGTGGTGGAACCCGAATGTGCGCTTCTGGCCTGCGGGGATACCGGTATTGGCGCGATGGCTCGCATCGAAAGTATAGTAGCGGAAGTCGGACGATTGCAAGGAAGTGTCACGCTTTGCTAAGAGGCCTGTCGATGAATAAAATATACATTTTGCTGCAGATCCCCAGGACCGCAGCCTGAAAGGGCGCGGCGCCGGGCGGGCATCTGTACTTTCACCGCGGGCTCCTAGATGGCCATAGCCGCATCAAAGGCGCTGGTTGTGGCGTTCCACACCGTGCCTGCCTTTCCATTGCTGTCTCCAACAACATAGCACTCAGCCACCGCAGCCCTTAATTGACTGATTGCATCAGAATCAACTTTGGTGCCGAGCGAAAGCAAAACCGTGTCGAAAACCAGCCCTTCCTCTCTGCCATCGCTGGCAACAATTGCATAATCCTGCGTTACGTCCATCAGCTCTGTTTGAGTTTTTAAATCAACATTGGATTCTGCCAATATATTGAAAAGTGCATACGCATTAATGGCCGAAGAACCTGATCCAAGCTGTTCTCTGGGCAGAGCGTCGATCAGGGTTACTCTCTTGCCTGATTGAAGGAATCTCAATGCCGTCTCACAGCCCGTCAATCCGGCGCCTGCAATTAAAACATTGTCGCCAACCTGGACATTGTCGTTATCCACATCCCCAACCCAAATGACCTTTGATGTGTCTTGATATGTCAACTTAGGGATAACAGGCGAACCTCCCATAGCCAGGATCAGCGCATCGGGTTTTTCTTCGGCAATAAGTTGCAATGTTGCTTCAGTGGCGATTCTCAAATTGATATTTATATTGCGGGTAGTCATGCGAATGGACCAATCCAGGTATTTCTTCAAGTCAGCTTTCAATGGAGACTTTGCGGCTCGCCGCAAAATCCCTCCCAGTTCAGGCGCTTTTTCAAACAGCACCACTTCATGTCCTCGTTCAGCCAGTGTTCTTGCAGCTTCCAGACCAGCGGGTCCACCTCCCACAACAACGACCTTTTTCTTTCCTTTTGGGGCAGGACTGCACGCGTAATCCAGTTCCCGTCCGGCCAGGGGATTTACAGCGCATCTGGGTGGTTTCGATCCAAAATGGCTCCGGCCAATGCAGGTATTACATCGAACACAAGGACGGACTTCATCCTCCTGACCCCGTTCTAATTTATTGACTGTTTCCGGGTCGGCAATTAGCTGGCGGCATAGAGCAACCATATCGACTTTGCCTGCGGCAATTGCCTCTTCCGCTTGATCCAGGGTAACAGCACCCACGACACTTACCGGGACATGCAGAGCTTTTTTAAATTGAGCTGCATATTCGAGGTTGATCCCATGATCCATGTAGGCCGGAGGAAAAATAAAGGGAGTCAGCTTATTGATAGCCAGATTGCCCCGCGAAACATGCAATAGATCGATTTTATCTTGAATGACTCTTACGAACTCAATTACCTCTTGGATATCCGGTGATCCGGGGACCATATCAACTGCACTGATGCGGTATTCGATAGCTAATTTATCACCGACTTCGGCACGGATAGCGTCTATAACTTCCACGGCAAAACGGCACCGATTTTCGAAAGACTGGGGGCCGTATTGGTCCGTTCGCCGGTTAAAAACTTTGGAGAAAAGCAAAGCGGGCAATTGACAATGAGCGCCGTGGATTAAAACCATATCGCCTTCGGCCGTCAAAACATTGCGCGCGGCCTTTGCATAATCCGCAATAAATCCCTGAAGCTCTTCCAGCGATAAGAGATTGCAGTCGATTTCCATTGGAATTCCGACGGAACTCTCTACTTCATGAGTGCCAAAATAGGAAGCGATAGGCACCAGTTCGATACAAGCTCTTGCCCCATAGCGTTTGACGGCTTCGCACCATTCCGATAAATAGGTAACAACCCAATCGTCGTTCAGCCCAACAATATGATGAGCGGCGGCAGGCAGCACTTTATTGATAAAGCCGCTGCCCAGTGTAACGGTCGCGGCACCCCCTCGGCCTACAGGCTTGGAAAATTCAATTCCCTCTCTGGTGATGTGATTGTCATAGGAAGCAAGGAAATTGTAGGTAGGGGCATTTGTGATGCGATTCTTAAAAGCTAATTTTCCGATCTTAATGGGCTGGAACAGATGCGGATATTTGCCGTGCGACTTTTTTATTCCTCTTGCAAGCATATTATTCCCTATGAAATTCATGTTGATATTATGGAACCCGATCGATTAGTTCTGTGTTCCTTCTTTTCCTGAGTCGATTCCTTTTTCATGTGGTTGGCGAGGGGTTCTCTGACGCCTTCTGCATTGATTGGCCGATAGAAACATTTCACAGCATGCCTCGAATTGAATCGCGAAAATACACCCACCAAGAACCGCTATGAGCCTGTGGTGAAAAACAAAAGGCCGCGTTCCAAGCGCCGCGCGGGCAGATGCATAGCGGCACGACGCAGGCGATGCGGTGCCACGTCGAGGAGCGCCAACGCGGCAGATGCCCTATCTGGCGCTTTCCCTTTATCCGTCCACTGATCTATCGCAGAAAGCATATCTATCACATTGGGCGCACCCCCGCCAATAAGAACTGCAGAAGAGTATTCCGGTCGGGCATTGTAAGGGACGTGATGCCCTCATATGAAGCTGCTCCGACCGGCGCAATATAAATAGGCATGCCAACACCCGCGATTGACATGATCCTAATGAAATAATTCATCATTTATATCTCCGGTCCATGATGGATCTATATTGGAACGACATCCGGATTTTATTCGCATCTAAATTCGGAATCCAATACAATCTCCTACAATATCATGGATATTCCAATTGTCTTTTCCGGAGGGGCATTTCTTGAAAGACGACCAATCCAAAACAAGCATGAGCCGACGCGAAATCCTCGAAAACACAGGGAAAGGCGCGGCGGCTGCCATCGTGCGGTCTTCCCTGTTGCCGGACCTTTTGATTTCAGGATTAATAGCCGCCGATCCATCAAGCCTGAATGCTGTTGCGGGGCCGGATCTCGTCACTGTGCTTCCCGGAAAAACCTATCTGATGGGCTGGGCAGAATTGGGCAAGCGCGCCCTGCCGGCAGTGGAACTGTGAGTTTTGCCGGTTGTAACGCAACCAATAATAAAGCCCGTGAAATTATCGGAGACAAAAACATGAGGAACAAAAAGCTAAGCTGCATGGTTGTGGTGCTGCTGACGGTTTTGTTTGTGCCGACTGCGATAGTAGCGCAAACGGCTGAGACGATAATAACCGTCCACACGGATCGTTCGGGCGCAACCATCAACAAGAACGTCTATGGCCAGTTCTCGGAGCATTTGGGAAGCGGCATTTATGGCGGCATCTATGTTGGAGAGAACTCAACAATCCCGAACACCAGAGGGTTCCGCAACGACGTTATTGCGGCGTTGAAAGAGCTGAAAGTTCCAATGCTGCGCTGGCCGGGCGGCTGCTTCGCCGACGAATATCATTGGCGCGACGGCATTGGCCCGAAGGACAAGCGCGCAGTTCGCATAAACACCAATTGGGGAGCGGTACCGGAAAACAACTCGTTCGGCACGCATGAGTTCCTCGATTTTGTCGAGATGATCGGAGCGGACGCCTATGTGAACGCGAACGTTGGCACCGGCTCTCCCCAGGAAGCCGCACAGTGGCTGGAATATATGACCG
>JAHFUH010000711.1 GCA_023265215.1 Acidobacteriota bacterium | reverse complement strand
GCCCAACAATCGGCTTGCCGTCCATGCTTGTTGGCGGTAGCAGTTTGCATCCTGGAAGGAAACGAACCATTTTATCCCGCAGCGTTACCATGGCAACGATTTTGCAGACCTCGTTGCCGATGCAATCCTTGTCCTGAAAAGTATCCCCACTGTTTTTCATCGCTATCTCGGGAAGCTGACCATGGAGATCGTGGCTGCGGATGCGGAATCCATCGGGCAGGATATCAATATGGAGATGAAGGCGGTGATATAACCAACGTAACGGTCATCGCCAGCGAGGAAAAAGAAAGCCGATACCAGGTAGCTGGTTTATGGGGGTTATGTCAAATTGATAGCTTCCCTTTGAGATCGAGCCGAACACTCTCGTATCGTTCTCTGAGCATAGCTAAGAAATTTGCGCCCGTCGCTAAACGGTGGAGGTCTGGCTCTGAAATAACAACGATAATCAGGCCGCGATCCTGAAAAACTTTTAATTGCTCGCGTTCAGCATCACTAGATTTTCCTTTCCCGCTTATATCAGATTTTGAGAAGACAATTCCAAACCGGCACTTCGCAGAATCGAGCACACGGCAGAATTTAGCGAATGCGGTAAAATCAGCGGGAGCCTGCCAGTCTTTACATTCGCAGATAAAGTACCTTCCCAGGTCAGATCGGAAGTCAAGATCCGTACCTTCAAGAGCGCATACAATATCATAGTCTGTAGAATGGCTTCTCTGTCGACGGTAAGCGCGAAAACCCGGAATTGAGCTCAAGAGATAGTGAGCGAGCCTTTCTAATGATTTACCATCGCCAGATCCAAGTGTTCCAAGGAGGTAAGCTGCGTACCTTTCGGTAATCACATAGAGACCGGCCTCTTGCGCGGAAGGATACGCTACCATCCACTGATTATCTAAGTCTTGGACAATCGACTCGGGAAAGCAGGAATCCCCTGGATTTTTATCGTAAATCTTCCAGATTTCAGCCGCGTAACGACTGAGTTCGGTATGACCGAGCCCAAATTTAATAACCCAACGAAAGTAAACCCCAGAGGTATTTGGGTTGATGAAACCAGAATCTCGGATAGAATCTTCACAGGTTGTTAGCATCAGGTATCGCCTTGCGAGGGCAGGACACCCCAACCAGTCATAGCAGTCACTAATCCAACATAACGGCATGCCTTTGTGTGCACGATTCCCCGTTTCTTCCTGAAAGAGGAGCATCTGTCCATAGAGCGTTTGAAAAACGGCTAGAGCTTCGTGGTATCGACCTTGGTTTTGATAATAAAGGCCGCAAAGCTCCCATACTCGCTGTTTCTCGGGATTCTGTGCTGATTCGCTCGCTGGTATTTGCTTCGGCAGCTCAGAAATAAGCTCTGCCGCCCCATCAGGCCGCGATAGAAAGTCACCGAAACTTGGCAAAACTTTCGCTTCATACTCGGGTCGGAGCGATTCATGGATGTGCTCAAGTGGCGTACTCATATAATTATAGTCGACGATATCGCGGCGCGATTCTCTGCAAGAAACCCTCCGCTACTTGGCGTTTATGTTGGTGTTTATGCAGAAAAGGGGCTGGCTTCCTCTCCCAACCCAATCTTTCAAGGCTCTCAAAATCGTAATTCTACTGCGAATATGCGCTGCAGGATAAAGAATTATGACAACCATAAATGGCGAAATATATGTCGCCACAACTCCGTTGGACTTCTCCCTATAAGGATTTACAAACGAATTATTGAGTACCCTTTTCGCACACCTGTAAAACCGGCGCAGATCCCACAACGCCGGACTTTTCAGGCGCAGTTGATTGAAAGGTGGTATCGAGCAATAATTGCTGCAGCTAAAAAGGTCTGGGCTATCAGTAAGATTTGAAGCGTTTATAGAAAAATGCACAAACTCAGAAGCAATGAAGAAAGACAAGAAAGACAATATGACATTACTTGAAGAAGCCCTGAAATTCCCTAAATGCGTCGTAAGTGTAATGGGTGATCACGCTGGAGAGGGAGCTAACGTCATCTTCGATAGGAAAACAGCCGACATAGCACGAACAGGTGTGACGTTCTGGCTCATGAGATCGCCAAAAGCGCGGCCTCAGCAAGTACAGAAGCTTTGCAATCCCTTTCCTGCATACGCCATATTTGTTGAGCCAGCGACTAGAGGTGGCTCACGTTCGACTACAAAAGAAGACGCGGCAAAAGAATACTCAGGCGATGGACAATTATGGCATTCGCTTCCCAAAGGAATAAGCCCCGTTACAGGAAAGCTGGATACGGCTGCAACCGCTCACGTCTTTGACATGATGACAACCGACGTTTGCGGAATTTTGGACCTATGGAATTATGGTGAGGCTTTGGAGGCTGAAAAACCTCTTAGATTTATCCTTGGCTGTTCTACGGTCTGTGCTGTCAAAAAAGACATGAAATCAAATCCAGAAAAAATGAAGTCTCGTTATCGTGAAATTGTCGCTGTGGCACGATTTGCAGATCCCTATTGTGTCTGGATTCGATGAACCTCTAATCGGGTAGCCAGGGGGGGGGGCTTCCCCAGCCCCTAATACTTCATCGTTTGGCGCCAAGGTTATCACTCCCAATTTATTTAATCCTGACTACAACGACAGGGCTTCTATATATCCAATCCTGCTACCACTCCATTCGCCTTCTCTCTGTAATCCTCCGCGTCGATGTAAGCCCTCGTATGCGCCGTGCTGGTATGTCCGAGCCATTCCTGTGCCGTTTCAATCCTGCCGGTTTTCCGGTTGATGAGCTTTGCGACAGAACGGCGGAGAACATGTGTCGCCGTTCCCTGGATCAGACTCGCAGGATAGATCATGGCCAGATATTTTTTTACGATTTGATGCGCTGCCGAGCGGGTCAACGGTCCAGGCACAAGGAATTTTGTCCGGCGCGATTGGCTGATAAAAAGCCAGGGATAGGAATCATTCCGAGTGGCAAGGTAATCGCGTACTGCC
>JAHFUH010000194.1 GCA_023265215.1 Acidobacteriota bacterium | reverse complement strand
GGATTCATCTTCATTTCCACTGCGCTGCATTTCGCGCAACAGCCAGACTTTTGCGAACTTCCAATCGCTCATAACCGTGCTGACGGAGACGTTTAGCACCTTGGCGGTTTCCTCTACGCTGAAACCACCGAAAAAACGCAGCTCGACCGTCTTGGCTTTCCTGGCATCGGCAGTCGCCAGCAGGTTGAGAGCATCGTCCAGCTCAACAAGATTGGTATCCCGGCCGACCGGAATAGCGAGCGATTCTTCAAGCGATAGCTTCTTTATCTCTCCGCCCCGTTTTGCCCGGCCGCGCCCACGTGCGTGATCGACCAGCACGCGACGCATCAATTGGGCGGAAAGGGCAAAAAAATGAGCTCGATCCTGCCATAGGACCTCGTTGGCTCCAATGAGGCGGAGGTACACTTCATTTACCAGCGCAGTGGTTTGCAGGGTATGCCCAGCCCTTTCTCTGGTCATTTGGCGGTGGGCCATCTTGCGCAGCTCTTCGTAAACGAGCGGAATCAGCTTGTTTAATGCGGACTCGTCCCCCTCTCCCCAATATTTGAGAAGTTGAGAGACTTCACTGGCTGAAGATCCTTTCATACTTGCGCGCACTATTCATCAACTTATAAACTTTTCTATCTGAAAGGACAAGCGCAAAGCAGGTGAAAACGGAGAAGGGGCTCGTGTGGATATTATTTTTGCCGCTGACAAGCGCCGACAGCCACTGACTTAAAAATATATTTTAATTATTTTTAAGTCAGTGGCCGTCAGCGTCGTCAGCGTCGGTCAGCGGCTAAGATCTGCCGCCATTTCTCGGATCCGGCGCAGGTCGAGTTTTCCGGTACCAAGGGAGGGAAAAGCATCCACGCGGAGGAAATGGTCTGCGCGCGGTTTCCATAAATTCGGGAGATCGCTCTGAGCCAGCTTCGCAAGACAGATTTGGAGCGGTTCATCGCCCAGCTTGTGCAGTACGACGAGCCGTTCGCCTTTTTTTTCATCCTTTACTCCCGTGACAACAAAAGTTAGTTCTGTCACTCCCGCCGCCTCGTGCAGTGTATCCTCAACCTTGCCGTGAGGCACCATTTCCCCGCCAATCTTGCTGAACCGGCTCAGTCGGTCTGTGATCTGAAGGAATCCATCATTATCAATCGCGGCGATATCCCCCGTGATATACCATTTGTTGCCGGCGGCCGGATCCGATGAAATGCCGTCGGCGCAATGGTAGACCAGGACTTCCGAGGTCTTTGCCGGAAGATCGAGATAGCCTTGCATCACATTCGGTCCCTGTACAAGCATAAGGCCGGGTTGGCCGGGCGGCACAGGAGTCATGGTTTCCGGGTCGACAATGCGAACGGAAACCCCCGGCAGCGGAAGCCCGATTTTGCCGCGCTTGGCGCCTACCTGCCGGAATCCAGCGGATCGGAAATCCGCTGTATTCAGAGCCACGACGGGCGCGCATTCGGTACAGCCATATCCTTCCAGCGGTCGTATGCCAAACTGGTCCTCGAATGCGGTTGCGAGGCGGTCCGGCAATTTCTCCGCACCGGTCAGTACGCGGCGCAGGCTTCCGAATTGCTCAGGAGCACAACTTCGCATATAGACCTGGAGCAAGGTCGGGGTGGAAACGAGGAACGTTACATTGAAATCGCGCACGAGCGCGCCGATGGCTTTTCCATCTAGTGGATTTGGATGATACACGACTCCCACGCCCAGAACGGCTGACAGATGCAGCGTTACCGTGAATCCAAACGAATGGAAAAATGGAAGAATGCCGAGCAGGCGATCGTGCTGGCCTAATTCGGACACCTGATAGACCTGTTCGATGTTCGAAACGATGTTGTAGTGGCTCAGCATCACGCCTTTCGGATCGCCCGTGCTGCCGCTGGAAAAAATCACAGTCGCCAGGTCGTCCAAAGCGATATTGGAGTTGCATCCCAGCGCTCGGTCCAGCATTCTGACCGGAAGCAATCCTGCCATGAGAACAGCGGTCACCTTTTCTGAAACAGAAGGCGGACGGCCTGCGGGCGCTTGTAAGTCGCCGTCTTTCCCGGGTGCCGCTTTGCCAACCACATCCTCAAGATATATCGCTTCGCAGGGGACATGGATTTTTACTTTTTCAAGGAACGCTTTCGAGGTGATCACCTTCCTGATCCCGCACTTGCTGATGCAGGAAGCCAGTGCCTGATCGGAAAGTGTGTAATTGAGGTTTACAGGCACTCGTCCCGACAGCATCGCGGCATAGTTCACCAATGCGCCTGGCGTTGATGGCGGCAAGAGGATGCCCACCATTTTCTGGTCCCCCCACAGGCGGCGCAATCGCCTGGCCAGGAACACGGTACGAACCAACACGGCGCCGAAACGCACCTTTGGATTCTGCGCATCCGCCATGGCGAATCGGATGGGATGCCAACGGGCTGTTCGTACCAACTCCCGGTGAAGCGGGCGCATGCGCCTTTTTCGGCCTTGCCATGCCACTGCCAGGAGTTCCTGCACTGCCTGCCGCACTTCGAACGGTGTAGCCGACGATGGCAACGGAGTGCCATAATTCACCGTGACCGGATAGGGCAGGCGGCGTGGAGTTTTCCATAAAAAGCGTCCCTTGTCGAAACTGAAGATGCTGCCCCACACACCATCCAGGGCGATCGGAATGATCGGCGCGTCCACATCTTTCATGATTCGTTCGAAGCCGCGCCGGAATGGCAGCATATGGCCGATACGCGTGATCTGGCCCTCCGCGAAAATGCAGACAATGTCACCGCCGCGAATGGCATCGCTGGCGGTCTTCAGTGATTGAATCATTTCGCGCGGGCGCTGCTCGGAGGAAACGGGAATCATGCCAAGAATGCGTGCGAATGGCTTGAAATGCGGCAGTTCATAATAATCCTTAAATACCATGAATCGCACCTGCCGGTCGGTCGAAGCCTGCAACAGCATTGCGTCGACAAAGGACACATGATTGCAGACGAATAGCGCGCCCCCTTTCGCCGGAATGTTGTCGCGGCCTATAATGTCTATCCGATAAATGGTTCGTGTCAGAACCCACAACACGAACCGAAGCAATGCGTCGGGCAACAGAACGATCACGTAAACCGCGCCGGCCAGCGTGAGAATGCCGCCGAAAAGAAAAATCTCGCTGGGAGACAGGCCGGCAACTTCTGCCAGCAGGTAGTGCATTCCCGAAGCCAGAAAGACGCCGACGAAGGAGAGCAGATTCGCCGCCGCCAGTACTTCGCCTTTCTTTGACTTGTCGGGCCTATGTTGCAGGAGCGCGCATACAGGCACGATAAAAAATCCACCCGCAAATCCCAGAAGCGCCAGTCGGACGAGGGCAGTCCAGAGGGACAATCCCGGCGCTGCGAGCAACATGGACGCAATTGAAATCCCGGCGGCGCCAAGTGGCACAAGACCGTATTCGATTTTACCGCTGGACAGATATCCTGCCGTGACGCTGCCCAGTCCGATGCCGACAGCCAGTGCCGCGTTTAACCAGCCGATTTGAGACTCGCTGACCTTCAGCACGCCGGCGCCGAAGAAGAACACGTTCAACAGCAGCAATGCGCCCAGAAAATTGAAATACATGTTGCCGAGTATCGCGAGGATGAGCGGACGGTCTCCGCGCCATGAATGCATCTGGCTGAAGAGGCTTTTGAGGAAATTGGCGTGGAATTTCCTGTGCGGGTCGGCTGCAGGAACTCGGGTAATGCTCAGGCTCATCACCAGTCCAATGGCTGCAAGCGCGATGAGGATTGCACCGGATCGGCCGTGATGTCCCCGGAAATGCTCTGCCATGAGCCCGGCGGCGACCGTGCCTAGAATGATGGCTGTGAATGTGCCGAACTCCAGGAGTCCGTTGCCCCAGGACAATTTCTTTTCCGGCAGCAGCTCCGGCAGAAGTCCGTACTTGGATGGGCCGAAGAACGCGCTGTGCACGCCCATCAGGAATACACAGCAGAGCAGAACCGGCATGCGCTCCGATATTAGCCCCGCCAGCGCGATCGACATCACAAGTATTTCAAAAACCTTTACTCCAACGCTGATTGAGCGCTTGCTGAAGCGATCGGCGAGAAAACCGCCGGCCATGGAAAATAAAATAAACGGCAAGGAAAACAGCGCGCCTACGAGTTCGCCGATGTGATGCTTTTCCGCCGGCGTCATGTTCATGGCTACGAGCATGAAAATGGCCAGGTTCTTCAGCACATTGTCGCTGAATGCGCCTTGGAATTGTGTAACGAACAGGCTCCAGAATCCGCGGAGCGAGTCCGGTGCCGCACTGGGCTCCATTTTTTTCATTAATGCCTCCCTTGGCGCTGCATCAGATGTGCTTATCCGACAGCCTTTCTGTCTCTCTAATTTGTATAGCGATGTCGAGCTTGAAAAATTGCACCGTCAGATAGAATAAGTACGGAGAGTCGCGTTTCTATCCGTTTATTTTTGGAAGTCCGGATCCATTATATCAGCTGATCCTGGTTTGCCGCGAGTGGTGACAGAAAGATTCAAGCATTGGCCCTATATGCTGTAAAATTACGAAAGCATTGGGAAATTGGCAGCCGAAAACCTGAACTGATGGAAATATCGGGAATCGACATAAAAAAGAGAGGGGGAATCGAGATGTCTGAAGATGAAAATCAGAAGGGAATTGCCCGAAGGGATTTCATCAAGCAAGCGGCGGTTGCGGGTACGATCGCTTCCGCTTCAGACACACTTGCCAATTTGGCCAGGGCGGAACAACGCCAGGAATCGGAATCGGCAGAGACTTCTTTGGAGACATACAATTCATATGGAGCCGACCTTGAAAAAATGATGTCTCTGAGAACATATCCCATAGCAATAAAGTTTCTAAAAAGCGAATCTGAAATTCCTCCAGGCGCTGTGCGGCCCAAAAAGGACCGGGGCGAACACTATGCCATGTGCCAGGCATTTGCATTGGCCAGACGCCAGGGAATGACATTAGCCATGTTTCTTGAAGACCACTGGTGTTTTGAGCCGATTATTTCTTATGGACTTGTGGAACCCCCCGAAGACTATCTGGAAGGTTCTACCAACTCCTTCTTCATCGCTAATAAAGAGGCAGCCGCGAAACATGCTCGCGAAATGACGCGTATCCCCTATCGGCAATATGCCGGAATGGTTTTTGGGCCCTTGAAGACGGCGAAGTTTGTTCCGGATATAATAATGATTTATTCCAATACCGCGCAGCTGAGGCATCTTCTTTTAGCGCTTAGATACACAAATGGAACACAGGTAACCTCAACCATCGATCCCATTGGTTCCTGTGTTCATTCCGTTGTGCCGTCGCTCCTGAAGGGGGAATGCCAGGTCACGGTCCCCGATCCCGGCGATTACGAACGGGCGATGGCTCAGGAGGACGAGATGATCCTCACGGTTCCAGTATCAAGAATGAAAGAACTGATGGACGGCATCCATCATTTTGATAAGTCAAACATGGGATTTAGACGTTTCAGTTATTCGGTGATGGCCGATTTCCCGCAGCCGCCTTTCTACCAGGAATATTTTAAGAAATGGGGATTGGATACCCCCAAGGGATCCAAATAGACGGTCCGGGTACGATTGTCTGTGCCCCTTTTTGACGACTTGAAGGCTTGAACAAAATCATCGTGCCCGCAATCCAAGCAAAGGTTGTAACCCGCAGTATAATTCTCTATTATAAGAAACTGCTTCTTTATATAAGGATGGCGCTATGAAAATCATTATGGCTGTAATACGGCCTCATAGACTTCAGGAAGTCAAAGAAGCCCTCTCTGTAATCGGAGTGGCTGGATTGACTGTGACTGACGTTCGGGGCGCAGGAAAACAAAAAGGCCAGGTAGAAAGATATCGTGGTTCGGAATACAGTATCGACCTTCTCGCGAAATGCAAGCTTGAGGTGGCGACGACCGATGAACAGTGTGAAGAAGCGGTCCAGGCTATTCGCAAGGCTGCATACACAGGCGAGATCGGTGATGGAAAGATCTTCATTCTGAATCTGGACGACGCAATGCGTATTCGTACAAGCGAACGAGGAGAAGATTCTCTTTGATGGAGTGCGCGCAAGCTTGCCAACACTGCTTGCGGCACTCCAAAAACTCAAGTTTATTCAGTGACAGTGCCTGGAACAACTAAAGATCGCCCATGCGCGTGACCATGGATAGCACTCTGGCTTTCAGGTATGACCGGACTGCTGGTTCCCAACTCCTGTTCCGGATAAGCGCTGACACGATGAATTGAAAGATCCGATCCTCGGAGTTCCTCGTCTCTGCTCAGCCGTATTCCCACGGTATATTTAAGCGCAAGATATACAACCGAGCCAACCACTGCAGCATATCCGATAGCAGCGAAGGTGCCGGTGCACTGGGCCAGGATTGAGACTCCGCCTACTCCGCCCAGAGCTCTGGCGCCGAATATGCCTGCAGCTATGCCACCCCAGGACCCGGCAACGCCGTGCAAAGGCCATACACCAAGCACATCATCGATTTTCAGTTTTTCCGTTTCGAACCTGTATCCGTAGATAAAGATGATCGCGCCTATCCCGCCGATAAAAAATGCGCCAAATGGATGCACAATGTCCGACCCGGCGCAAATCGCAATCAGTCCTGCGAGGGCGCCGTTGTGTGCAAAGCCGGGGTCATTCTTGGAAAAGACAATGGCGAAAAGAACTCCTCCCACCATGGCAAAAAGAGAATTGACAGCAACCAGTCCGCTGATTCCCTCGAAACGTTGGGCGCTCATGACGTTAAAACCAAACCAGCCAATAGCCAGGATCCAGCTCCCGAGCGAAAGATATGGAATGTTCGAAGCAGGAATTCCTATGCTTTTGCCATTCACCCAACGTCCTATCCTCTGTCCCAGGATAATAATCGCGGGCAATGCAAGCCATCCTCCCATTGAGTGCACCACGACGGATCCCGCAAAATCGTGAAAGGGGACGCCCGAGAAACCTTTGATCCAATTTTGGAAAATTCCCATTCTCCCCCAGATAAAGGATTCGAAAAACGGGTACGCAAATCCAGTGAATAAACCGCCCGCTATGACTTGCGGCCAGAAACGGGCTCGTTCTGCAATTCCACCAGAAATAATTGCGGGAATGCATGCTGCGAAAGTCGTCAGGAAAAAACAATGGAGTAGATCGAATCCGTGCGCTCCCTCAGCTGAAGATCCGTTAATCATGTTCATGAGCGAACCGGCGTTTGCCCAAAAGGAAATGCCGTAGGCAATGGGGAAACCAATCAGAAAATATGCGATCGTCGAAACAGACCAGTCCGTGAATATTTTTACCAGCGCGTTCACCTGATTCTTTGTTCGGACGGATCCCGCCTCAAGAAAAGCAAAACCTGCGTGCATCGAAAAAATCATTACCGCGCCGATCATCAAGAAAAGAGCGTCTGCGCTATAACGTATACTCTGAAGTGGTTCGTTCATCGGACCTCCTTGTTTCTCACCATCGAAATTTCGCTTAAATCGAATTATAAGAAGCAATAGGAGAACCAAAACGCATCGTTCGGCTGATTTTTTCTGAAACTGCATCAAATCAGTAACTTAGATAGCCGAATTGGTCGTTTGAAGCCGGATGAATAATTACCGTTATGTAACTTGCGCATTGTTTATGGCTACACAATTGTATGATAGGCAGATTGCTTCAGAACTGCGGACATGCGCTGATGCGCCGTGTCAAAAATATATATCTTGATTGAATGTCTGATTCTCGATTTTTTCTCACGACTGCCGCAACGCATGACCTGCAGTCCCCCGACAGGATTTGGTGAGACAAGACCCAAAAAATGTTAATCTCTACTTCTCGCAAGACCGGTTGCCGCATTAAATTGATGTCATTGCTTTCTAAGGAGCGTTCATGCTGAAAATTCGGAAAAGACTGTTCTTCATATTTCTTTTGTCTGTATTGAGTGTTCTGTCTTTTGTCTCCCAGGCTGGACAGGCGGTACAAGAAAAACAGTCAACAAAAACACACGAGCGGCAGATAAAGCTCGAAGGACAGGATAATTTTCGCGACTTGGGCGGATACAAGACCTCGGATGGCCGCACGGTAAAATGGGGTTTTATTTATCGCTCCGGCCAACTCAGCAAACTTACCGATTCAGATGTCTCTAAGCTGAAGGAACTCAAAATCCGCACCGTCATCGATCTTCGCGGGCCCTCTGAAATAGAGACCAGAGGAAAAGACCGGCTGCCGGAGGGTGCTCGTGGTATAAGTTTGCCTATAGATATCAATAGCCTTCCCAAAATAGGGAACGAGGCAGCAGCTCCAGCTGCTTCATCAGCAAATCGCACGGATTTCATGTTGCAGGCAACTCGGTCCATAATGCTCGCTAAAACCGATGTGTATTCTGCATTGATCCGCGAGCTGTCCAATCCTCAGAATCGTCCGTTGCTTTTCCATTGCAGTGCAGGAAAAGATCGGGCGGGCGTGGGAGCGTCGATTGTTTTATCACTCCTTGGGGTTCCATGGGAAACAGTGAAAGAAGACTATCTCCTATCCAATTACTATCGCAAAGACGAGAACGAAAGGGATTTGAAGACCCTCCGGGATGATCTTGCCAAAAAACAAGGCATCCCTCCGGAGAAAGTGGATATGAGCAGCTACGAAGCCGCGTATTACGTGAAGCCCGAATACATTGACGCCGCCCATCAGGATGTGATCAGCAAATATGGTTCCATGGAAGCTTTCTTTATAAAAGAGTTGGGCGTTTCCGAAGAATTGATCAAACGACTTCGCAGCGAACTGCTGGAGTAGATTCCCTAGCCCGGATTATTCATGAAGCTTCTACTGCGGCGGCGGATCCGGGCAT
>JAHFUH010000710.1 GCA_023265215.1 Acidobacteriota bacterium | reverse complement strand
TGCGCTACCTTCTTGCCATGACTGCAATCCTCTTTTATGCATCCATCGTTGGTTTCCAGGCAAGCATCACCCGCTGCCTGTGGACGTTCTTGCTATTTCTTCTCGGCCGAATGCTGATTAGGCGCGCCGATTCGTTGAATATTCTGTTTGCCTCCGCATTTCTCATTCTGCTTGTGGAACCGGACTGGCTGATCGAGATCGGGTTTCAGCTCTCATTCCTTTCCGTAATGGCAATAGCTCTGACTGCGGTTCCGGCAATCGATAAATACCTGAGACCTGCATTGGAACCCATGTGCCACTCCGGCGATTCGACCCGTCTCTTTCTCCAGCCTGGTTTTTGGCACAGGTGTGGACGCAAACTGCGCCTTCAATGCGAATTGCTCGTGGAAGCTTGGACCGACTCGTTGGCGCCCGCCGCATCCGGCGCTCTTATGTTTCTCTTGCGGATCTTTGCCGGAGCGGCCTTGGCAACCGGTGGCATGCTGCTCATTTCCATTTCCGTTCAGATTTGGCTCGAACCTCTGCTGGCTTATTACTTCAACCGCATAAGCTGGATTTCACCTCTGGCTAACCTTTTGATTGTCCCCTTCTCTTCCCTTGTGTTATCGGCCGGAATGATTTCTTCTCTGGCAATGACTTTTCCCTCGATAGGGACACCGCTCGTTCAAGTTGCCGGATGGCTCGCATCTCAACTCCTATACTGCGCCGGCCGCATCACCATGATCAGCGGCGCCTGGCAGCGCTGCCCGACTCCATCCATACTGTGGGTTGCAGCGGGAATCCTGTTTCTGTTCGCATGGTCGTTTTTTGGATGGCGCAGGTTTTGGATTCCCTGCTCCTGGATATTAATTCTTCTCGCAACCTTATCCTGCGGATGGTACCCGGCTCTTTTCAGAAAGAATGAATCCGGATGGAAAAAGAACCCTCTTTTGAAGGTTACATTCCTTGATGTGGGCGAGGGTGATTCCGCAATAATTACGTTCCCGAACGGACAACATTGGGTCATTGATGCCGGGGGGCTTCGACAAGCGCCCTCCTGGGAAGAAGGTTCCCATACATTCGATATTGGCGAAGCAGTGGTAAGTCGCTATTTATGGCATGAGTGGATTACAAAATTGGATCGCCTGATCATGTCCCATGCAGATCTGGATCATGCAGGCGGCATTCCCGCCTTGATTAAGAATTTCCGAGTTGGCAGACTCGAATTTTCACCCGCTCATGACGATATCCTCCGAGCAATTCTGAAAATTGCCCAGGAAAAAAAGGTCCGCCTCAATATGCTTCATTCGGGAATGGAGGAAAAGCTGGGCGAGGTTGCAATCCGAGTATTCAACCCGGCGGAGAATTCCACTCTGGTTTCATCCAACGACAACTCTATTGTGCTTGGAGTTTACTATGGCCACTTTTCTGCTATTTTCACGGGAGACCTGGAGAAAATGGGAGAAACCGAAATCCTGAACCACTCCTGGGATCTTCGCACTTTCCTGCTCAAAATCGCTCATCATGGAAGCCGGTCGGGATCATCCGATTCATTCCTGGACAGAACAAAACCTCTTTGGGCTGTAATTTAAGTCGGGCGTAACAATCAGTTAGGCCATCCCTCGAAGCAGGTATTGGATCGCATTTTGAAACACGGTGCGCGCCCGCTAATGACTCTCGACCAGGGCGCCGTCACGTTCGAAACCGACGGCGTTAGCTATGTGGTAAAAAGCTATGTCGGCGGGATAATCAGTCAACGATTGTTAGTCACCAATTCAACGGCAAGTTCCCGATCAAATGCCAAGAGCTTTCGATAGGGGAACATGCGACGCAATTCGAGATTAAAATTCAAATTTTCGAAAAACGGTTACTGATTGCGGATTTTGGAGACACGGCCCCTGCTTTCGGCCCCTGCTTTACAAATGATAATTGATAAATTCTTGCGACCCGTAACCCTCGGATTGCAGTCAGTCGTTGAGATAGCAGGCCAAGGCTTCGTCAATCCGCACCATGTCTGCTGGCCGGGCGATTCCGAGTATATCCTGAATGCGTTCCTTGCTTACCTGCCTGATTGCGGGAAGAATTGCATAGGATGTTTTGCCCTGAGCAATCTCCAAACACAAGCGCAGCGGCCAAATTTCGCCCGATTGCGATGAGAGCGGAATAACGACGACACTCTGAAGATAGAGATTTTGAGCCGAATTGGAAACGATGATTGCCGGGCGGGTTTTACCCATTTCCGGGGGAGAAGCGGGTTCGAGATTCACCCAACAAAGCGTCCCACGTTTCATCTCCGTTTCCTTTTGGGCGTGCGGGCAAGATCGACTTCATCCCATTCCCGCAGCAATAATTGTTCTTCAGGATTGGCCGCCAGAAATTCCTGGTAAGAAACCGCCGCGTGGGCAAGTTTTCGTCGCTGCAGTTCTTTGCGCAAAACATCCCGGACGAACGCAGAAATACTCACGCTTTCGGGTTTTGCCGTCTCCAACTCGCTGAGCAGCGTCCCTTCTATCTTTATGGTAGTTGCTTTCATGCATTTATTCTACTTCATAAGCAGTATGATCTCAACTAATGACCGATAGAGAAAGGATTTCGAAATACCGCGGCTTTATTTTTCTATTGGTTTCAGAATCATGGTGAATGGGCCGGTTTCTTCTACGATCCTGTAATCTGCCGGAATTCGAAACAATTTGGCGTCCGGTTCCGCCCGGCGGATATTTACGAGCGCTCGAAGATATTCCCCTGAAAAGGGATCGATTCTTCTCATTAAAATCTGCACTTTAATCTCCACAGATTGCCACATCTCGGTGGTAGACACGACAGGCTTATCGTTGCCTCTTGATCCGACAGGAATGGTTGTTGTTTGTCGGGCGCCTTCAGCCAGAATCCCATCGATCATGCGCGTTCCCAATGCTTCTCCGGGCGGACGGCTGATCGCACTCACATTGATTGGGCGCGATCTCAA
>JAHFUH010000193.1 GCA_023265215.1 Acidobacteriota bacterium | reverse complement strand
CAATCGGGTCTCAAAGAATAGTACTCGCCGCGAAAGGGTATGAGCGCAACATTGGGGCGGAGCTGCATCAGGTGAGCCACCCTGTCGGCAAAAAGCCCGGAACAGTTGATCAGGTTCCTGGCCCGGATTGTGAAACGGCTTGTCTCGAGATGGAAAAGGCCGCCCGATCGGGCGATATTCACAACTCGAGTCGAATTTAAAATCTTGCCTCCCGTATGGACAATCTTCTCAGCCATCGCATCGGCGACCTGTTTGTAATCCGTAATTGCGGTGTTGGGTGAAAACAGCGCCTGCAGCGCTTTGGCATGAGGCTCGATTTCACGAGTTCGCTCGGGTCCTACCATTTCGAGTCCCTCGATGCCGTTTGCTCTTCCTCTCTCGTACAAAGCCTGAAGCCTCGGCAGTTCATCTTTGTTGGTTGCGACAATCAATTTGCCGCAGCGCTCGTAAGGCACTCCATTCGCCTCACAAAAATCCGTCATCAGTCGGGATCCCTCCACGCAAAGCTTTGCTTTGTGGGAACCCGGTTTGTAGTAGATGCCGGCGTGTATTACCCCGCTGTTGTGGCCGGTCTGATGGCTGGCCAGTTCTTTTTCCTTTTCAATGACCGCAAGAGATTTGTGTGGGAAATTGTTGCTCAGCGCCAGCGCTGTCGCCAACCCCACGATTCCTCCGCCAATGATGGCGATTTCGAATTTTTCAAGCTCCATAGTTTTGCCTGCATATGATCTCGTAGCCGTGGACGTGCTCGTGGACGTATGCGGATTTTGCCAGTCAAGTTTCGAAAAAGCCATCCACGTGCACGGCCAACTCTGCGCCCACGGCTACGGATTAATAGCGTTGACGCCTCACTATACATTAAAATCGTATCAGTAAATCAGTCCAACAGAAACACCCCGGCGGCAATGCTTAAAATTGTCAGAGGCAATCCCACCTTGAAATATTCCCAGAAGGATATTGAAGCCTGATTTTTTGAGCGCTGGATCACTATTAAATTCGCCACCGATCCGAGAACCGTGAGATTTCCGGCGAGAGTTGATGCCATTGCAAGGACGAGCCATGCGCGGTCAGGATTCGCCAGGTGGGGAATCAGAGGCTTGAATACCAAAACAGCCGGGACGTTGCTTACGAGATTAGAAAGGATGGCGGCAACCGTGCTGAACACCGCCGGCCGGTGCAATCCATAACTCGAAGCCAGGGCTATGCCGTCCGAAGGGAATCGGGTTTTTTCAATCCCGGCGATCACGATAAAAAGACCTACGAATAATGCAAGCAGCGAAAAATCAATTTCGTGGTAGACCTTCTCGGGTTTGATCCGACGCGTTACAAGCAGAAGTGCTCCGGTGACAATCGCCACCTTAGGGACCGGCCAGCCGATAATAAAAAGGAGGATCATCGCTGCCGAAGCGGCCAGGGATTTCCACATCAGCACCCGGTTTACCCGGACTTGCCGGCGTTGCAAAACCACTTTGTCCGAATGTTGGAATTCCCGGTTGTAAATGGAGGCGATAACGAGAAAAGTGAGGATTAAGCCAACCGCTGCGACGGGGGCCAGCGCTGCTGAAAAGTGGCGATAGGAAATTCCCGAAAAGGCTCCTATCATCATATTTTGTGGATTCCCGGTAATGGTCGCCACGCTTCCTATGTTGGAGGCCATGGCAACGGCAATCAGGTAAGGGACCGGATTGTATTTCAATGCCAGGACGATCTCGATCACCAGCGGCGTCAGGACCAGACACATCGTGTCATTGACGAAAAAAGCGGAAAAAGTCCCGGATATAAGCACAATAGCTGCAAGAAGTGTAAGCGGATGATGTGCATGCCGGACGGTCCACTCGCTTACTGCGGCGAAAAATCCGGACAGGCGCAAATTGGCCACGACTATCATCATGCCGAATAAAAGTATAATGGTGTTGTAATCGATGGAGGCGTACGCCTCCTTAAGAGTGAGGACGTTCAGGCCAATCATGAGGCTGGCGCCAATTATTGCCGCGCCGGTCCGGTCCACGCGAAATCCGGGCAATCGCCCGATCATGAGAACGAAGTAAGTGCCAACAAAAATCAAAGCCGGGGCAAGCATGCATCCATTTTCTATTTTGCAGAGCCATATACAAGTCCTTCTTTTCGAGCTTCGGTAAATTTGTTCTAATTCGTATCCCGTTAGATTACGAGGGGAAAAATGCCGTTTACGTCTGCGTCCATGAGCCCGAGCACGCCAACGTTCAACGTAGTTCCCCTATGAAAAGAAATGGGGCGCATATCCAACATGCTGAAGCCTGACTGGTCGTCGTTTTCGTAGACGTAGACGTAGACGTAGACGTAGACGTAGACGTGCTCGTGGTCGTGGACGGCTTTAATGCTTTCCGGACCGTGTAACCAACCAACCGAAAGTAAAAACTATTCAATCTGTTAAACTTGAAGGCCTGAACAAGATCACCGTGCTTTTTCGAGCTTCGAGTCCCTGTGTCCTGGAGTAATATCTGCTTTCGCGGATCCTGACAGTTCTGCGCTGTGTCGTGTAACATGCAATCGGGAAGGAGGCATCCATGAAAAAAGTATTGATGCTGGGAGCCGGCAAGGTTGGTTCGCTTATCGCTTGTCTTCTATCCGAAACCGGCGACTATCAGGTATACGTCGGCGATTCCGACGAGGAAACAATCAAACGCGTTGAGGAATTGGCCTGCTCCAACCTGACCATCCAGGCTCTGGATGCCACGAGCCGCCCGGCTTTGGAACGGTTTCTGGAATCTCACACCGTGGATGCCGTGTTTTCCTGCCTTCCTTACTACTGCAATTTTCTTGTCGCGGAAATGGCGCTCAAATACCGGCTGCATTATTTCGACTTGACGGAGGACGTGGAAGTTGCCCGCCACATAGCCCGAATCAGCGCCGGTGCTGACACTGCGTTTGTGCCTCAGTGCGGCCTCGCGCCCGGATTCATCAGCATTATTGCCCATGAGTTGATGACTCATTTTCAGCAGCTCGACACGGTCAAATTGCGCGTCGGAGCCTTACCGATCAATCCCAGCAACGCTCTCAAATATTCCCTGACCTGGTCGACAGACGGACTTATCAATGAATACGGCAATCTCTGCCACGGAGTGGAAGACGGGATTGCGACCGTCCTGCTCCCGCTGGAAGGCTATGAGACTATTGAAGTGGATGGGCTTCTCTATGAGGGATTCAATACTTCAGGCGGGATCGGCACCCTGGCCGAAACCTACGGGAACAGGGTAAGAACCATGAATTACAAGACTCTCCGGTATCCAGGCCACTGCGAAAAGGTGCACTTCCTGATGCAGGATTTGAAGCTGAATCAGGACCGCGACACATTGAAGCGCATTCTGGAAAATGCAGTTCCCAAGACTCTTCAAGACGTGGTCCTGATCTACGTGTCGGTGACCGGGAAACAGGGCGGAGAACTGTTCGAAGAAAATTACGTCAAGAAATTCTACGCGCGCAAAATTGTCAATCGCCGGTGGGCTGCGATCCAGGTGACAACAGCCAGCAGCCTTTGCGCCGTTGCCGACATGATTCTGCAGTCTGCCTTTCCTCCCAAGGGATTCGTAACCCAGGAAAGCATCCGGTACGCTGATTTTATCGAGAACCGGTTCGGGCAGATTTATCACTGAAAGGAAACGATGGAATGGATTGTAAACAGGCAAAAAACAGAAAGAACTGCAATTGCACTTATGAGCCGTGTTCCAGGAAAGGCGCTTGCTGCGATTGCCTGGCGTATCATCTGGGCAGTCGGGAACTTCCGGCCTGTTTCTTCCCGGCTGACGCGGAGCGCAGCTATGACAGGTCTTTCGAGCATTTCGCCCGGCTCGTCGCCCAGAAGCGCGTGTGATAAGCGTATTTTGAGAGTTATTGTTGGATTTCCTTCAGAATCTCCCGCGCAATCGATTTATAAAGGTCGTCAAACCTGTGCCCGCCGCGCAGAAATATTGTTTTTATGTATTCCCGCGGCAGATTTCTGCAAATCGCCTCCCCGTCCTTGTCTCCGCAAAAAGCGACAATCCTGAGGCCCTTAAGTTTTTCCAATTCCGGCAAAACGGGTTTCGCGGTCTTCGGTTGTTTATCTGAGATCCATTGCTTCAAATGGAATTCGAAATCGACCGATTTTGTTGGAGAAAGAAGCGCCACCAGTTCCAACTGAGGCAAAAGGTCCTTCGGAAGCCTGGAGATAATAAAGGGCAAAACATCCGCCCCGTAGGAATAGCCGATCACGATGAACTTGTCCTTTTTCCAGGCAGCCCGATAGTGTTTCAACAGGCGCGAAAAATCATCCGCCGCACCTTCCGGTGTGCGCCGCCGCCAGAAATAATGCAGCGAGTTGATGGCGACGAGAGGGATTCCATTATCGGACAGCACTCGCGCCAATCCCTTGTCTGTCGCTTTCCAGCCGCCGTCGCCCGTATAAAGGATTGCCATAGCATTGCCATTTCTATTGCCGGAAGGGACCTCGATAATTCCCGGCATATCAAGAGCGCTGGAAGAAATGAAGGCTATAAGAATCAGCATTGCTTTGGGCATGCTGGAGTGATAGCACGAAGCCTCCAAAGCTCCAAGGCTCGAATTCGGCAATTGCGTTGCCGGCTGACAGAAATTAGAATCATTCATATGATCGAAGTTCTCATTATCGGAGGAGGGATTTCCGGCCTGGCGACGGCCTACTTGTGTGCCAAGCAAGCGCCCGGGAGCAGCGAACTGTGGGAATCGTCCGATCGATTGGGCGGCACTATCGGCACCGATCGAATCGGTGGCTATTCAATAGACCGGGGCCCGAACGGATTCCTCGACCGTGAGCCGCTTACGCTTCGCCTTGTGGATGATCTCGGACTGACCGGTCAACTGGAACCGGCCAACCCGAAAAGCGAAAAGCGCTTCATCGTTAAAAACGGCCGGCTTCATCCTGTGCCCCTGTCTCCATTGAAAATGCTGACTACCGGGCTTCTGAGCCCGATGGAGAAAGCTCGCGTCTTCTGCGAACCTTTCATCCCGGGCTGAAAGGATGACGGCGAGGAATCGGTGTTTGATTTTGCCGCGCGGCGTATCGGCCGCGCCGCCGCCGAAACGTTCGTAGACCCAATGGTGTCCGGAGTTTTCGGCGGGCTTGCGCGGGAGCTCTCTCTCCCAGCCTGTTTTCCTGTCATGAGGGAAATGGAAATGCAGTATGGCGGGCTTGTGAAGGCAATGGTCGCCCGCCAATTGGAAAAGCGCCGATCTCAAAAAAAGACCGGCAGAGCCGAAAAAACAACAGGAGGGCCGGCAGGCCCCAGTGGGCGTCTGACCTCGTTTAAAACCGGCCTTGATGTGCTGACCCAGTGCCTGGGTAATAAACTCGGAACCATCATCAAAAGAAATCAAACGGCTGTGCAGATTCAAAGACGGGAGGATGGCTGGGATATTATAGATCAGAATGGAATAACCGCCCGCGCCCGTCAGGTGGTAATTGCATGTCCGACTTACACCGCGGCGTCAATGTTTTTGGATTTTGACCGGGGAATATCCGCTGCGCTCAATGCTTTCCCCTATGCTCCCATCATTGTCGTGGCAAGCGGGCATCGACGGGAGGATGTGATTCATCCATTGGATGGGTTCGGTTTCCTGATTCCGCGCTCGCAAAAAATAAGGACGTTGGGTTCGATATGGACTTCGTCAATATTCTCGGAGCGTGCGCCCGAAGGATATATTCAGTTTCGTTCCATGCTGGGGGGGGCGGGCGACACTTCGGTGAATGGGCTTTCAGATGAACAGCTGTGGAACACACTCAAACGGGAATTGGATCCGCTGATCGGCATCAGGAATGATCCTCACTTGCTGCAAATATACCGGTGGGAACGAGGGATCCCTCAGTTCACTCTCGGCCATCGCGAGCGCCGCGCGTGCCTGGAGCGCCTGATCGAGCGGCATCCGGGTTTGTTTGTTGTGGGCAACGCCTATTACGGAGTAAGCCTGAATGAATGTATCAAAATGGCCTACAGGGTTTCCGAAAAGATTTTAAAGAAGTAACCTCAACCCAGCCGTTCGAGGCATGAGCGTCAAGCTAAGAGAGCGTAAGGTTAGCGCTGAAAGCGCGGCCCAGCAAAGCCCAGGGCGAAGGCCGCAAAGCGGACGTAGCCCTGGGTTCGGACGCGGAAGGAAAGAGCCCTGTAAGGGCGGCACAATTCGGCTGTGCCACGCATTACAGGGCTCCCTCACATCCCCTTCTGTGCCCAGGGTATCGGAGCCCGCTACCGCGAGCTCCTCACCCTGGGCTTTGCTGCGCCGCGCCTTCGGCGCTTCGGAAATGCGGCTTAGCTTAACGCGCATGCCCCGAATGGCTGGAGTTAACCCTTAAAACTTGTCCCCCAATAATTTATAATACCCGCCATAGTCTATTGGATTTATCTATTTTGGAAAGGGCTGGCTCTATGAGAACTCTACGACTGGGCTTGATTGGGCTTCTGTTGGTATCGGCAATAGGGATGATCCCCGCATCCGGGTTCGCGGCTTCAAATTGCGCCGACTGCCATAAAAACATTACGCCCGGCATCGTTACCGACTGGCAACTCAGCAAACACGGGCAATCGGGTATTGATTGCGCAATCTGTCACGGCGATCAGCACACATCGGCGGCCGATGTGGCGAAGGTGCAAATCCCGACACCGGACACATGCGCCATGTGCCATGACGAGAAGGTCAAGCAATACAAAGCGGGAAAGCATGCCTTGGCTTGGTCTGCTATGAAAGCCATGCCCACCATGCATTGGCAGCCTTCGATCATGACGGAAGGGATGAAGGGCTGTGGCGGCTGTCATAAGATCGGGGTTAAGACCGAAGCGGAAATAAAAGATATCAAAAAGACCAGCCCCGGGTTCGGCACTGCCTCCTGTGATGTCTGCCATACACGTCACACTTTTTCTGTAGCTGAGGCGAAACAGCCTCAGGCGTGCGAGACCTGCCACATGGGCTTCGACCACCCGCAATGGGAGATGTACTCCTCCTCCAAGCACGGCGTGCGCTATCTGCTCAAACAGAGCAAAGTCCTTCCCGAGAACGCCGCAGCTCCGACATGTCAGACATGCCATATGCAAAAAGGCAATCATGAAGTCCGGACGGCTTGGGGATTTCTGGGCGTCCGGTTGCCTATGCCGGACGACATACTGTGGAAAGAGGACCGCACCGCGATTCTGCAGGCGCTGGGAGTTTTAGATCCAACGGGAAAGCCGGCCGGCCGGCTTTCAGTTTTCAAAAACACCCAACTGATGAAGTTGACTCAGGAGGATTGGCAGAAGGAGCGGGATAAAATGATTGTCACCTGCAGCCAATGCCACTCCGGCAATTTCGTTAAATCCGAGCTGGAAAAAGGCGATCGCATGATCAAGGAAGCGGACCGTCTGATGGGCGAGGCGATCCGGGTTGTGGCGAGTCTTTACAAGGACGGGCTGATTCCAAAACCCAAAACGTACGAGTACCCTTTCCCGGATCTCCTGACGTTTCATGATGCACCGACCCTGGTAGAGCAAAAACTATTCGTGATGTTCCTTGAACATCGAAACCGATCATTCCAGGGAGTCTTCCATTCCAATCCCGATTACGCTCTCTGGTATGGTTGGAGTGAAATGCAGCGCGATTTAACGGAAATTAAAGCGATGGCGGCAGATCTCCGGAGGAATACTGCAGCAAAACCAAAACAGGCAAGTTCGGCCAAAACAAAATAGAATTACTTCGAGTCTTGGAGTTGCTCTGGAGTAACTCCAAGACTCGAAGATTATTTTGCCTTCAGTGGCGTGGTGTACAAAGACAACGTGTGGTCGGCGTTGTCTTCGTTTGAGATCACGTGGATGGTTTTATCCGCAACAATCCCCTCTAGATCATAATCGTGGCACACGATCCTGGATCCCGGCTTAAGCTTCGCCAACTGGGGCAATAATCGCTTGTTCATATCCGGTAGAAGATATATGGGGATAACGTCGGCCTTGCTGAGATCGACCGTGAAAATATCTGCCTGAATAATTTCGACCAGTTTCTCTACATGATTTCTTTCCACGTTGTCTATGGACGCCTGCACTCTCTCGGGATCTATGTCGTAGCCCACACCGCGGCAGCCATATTTTTGCGCTGCCAGAACCAGCATTCGGGCGTCCCCGCATCCAAGATCGTAGACCACGTCGTCCTTCTTGACCTTCGCCATCTGAAGCATTTTCGAAACCAGGTCATAGGCAGTGCCGACGTAGACAACATCGGGAGGCCGCATATTTTGTGGCTGCATAGTTTTGGGCTTATCTTTGCCCAACCCTGCGCTCAGCGACAGCATTGTGGCTGCCGCAACAATGAATATCAATATTGACCGTAACTGTGATTTTCGATGCATTTGAAATCCTCTAATTCGCTTTAGAGTAAGACTGGGGCCTGCCATTAACGGAAAATGGCCAACATCGGGAACCTGGTCTTCATGTCCATGACTGCCATATCGCCGATGTTGCATCCCTCGGCATAGACTATGCGGAGGTTAGGCATGGTCAGAAAAGCCGATACATCCTCATCCAACACGGGGCAGTTCATCAGGTTCAGTTCATTCAGACGGGTCATGCCTTCCAGTTTATGGATTCCTTCGCCTGTGACTTTAGTGTCTTTCAGGGCCAGAACTTCCAATTCCTTCAGTTTTGCAATCTGCTCCAAATCACTGTTTGCGATTGGATTGCCGCTCAGGTTTAGAACTGTGAGTGTTTCGTTTGCCTTCAGGTTTTTGAGAAGGCTGCCGTCGATTTTAGTGCGCTGCAGCGACAGCGCCTCCAACTGCGTAAGGGCG
>JAHFUH010000192.1 GCA_023265215.1 Acidobacteriota bacterium | reverse complement strand
CGTATTCCAGGATCCGCTGTTCACGACGAAATCTTCTACAGTTCGGATACGAAACGCTTTTATAGCAATACAAACAGGGCGGGTGGAGTGGAGGGAGGCATCAGCAACGGATCGGATATCCGGGCACGGATTCATGTTAAGCCGATTCCGACGCTGCGCAAAGCTCTTCAATCTGTCGACCTGGAATCCAAAGAGGCTTTTGACGCTGCGTTTGAGCGCAGCGATACATGTGTTGTTCCAGCCGCCGGAGTAATTGGGGAAGCTATGCTTGCAATTGTTCTGGCAAATGCGTTTCTGGAAAAATTCGGAGGAGATTCCATCAAGGAAGTCGAAGGAAACTTCACTAATTTCATCCAGCTTTTGAACGAGTATTGAAGTCAGGTTCCAGGCATCGATGAAATTGGCGTTGAATTCCCGAAGACTAAAAACAGTAAGCATCTGAAATGCCAGATCTTCCGGGCAGCGATGTTGTTGCACTTTACTTGTTCGCCTCCCTTCATTAAAATTAGGCAGGTATGATACTTCCCATCCTAAAATATGGAGCACCACAGCTCAGAACCATGAGTAAGCCTGTGGAATCGTTCGATGCGGATCTCGAAGAGATCGCCAAGAACATGATTGAAACGATGTACAGCTCTCCCGGAATCGGTCTGGCCGCCCCGCAAATAGGCATAAATATTCGCCTGGTGACCATTGATCTGACGGTAGGGGAAAATGAAAACGGGAAGATCATTCTATGCAACCCGGAAATCGTTTCGTCGGAAGGCGAACAGAAGAACGATGAGGGTTGCCTGAGCATTCCTGATTTCAGCGATACAGTTGCGCGCCCGCTAAAAATGACCGTCCGAGGACGGAATCTTCATGGCGATGAAGTCCGATATGAGGCTGAAGGACTTTTAGCACGTTGTTTCAGCCACGAAATCGACCATTTGAACGGTGTTCTTTTTATCGATCATCTAAGTCCACTCAAGCGAAGTTTAATTCGAAATAAAATCAAGAAACTTGCCAAAGCCGGCGAATGGTAGAAAACATGCGCTTGGTTTTTATCGGAACGCCGGAGTTTGCCGTCCCCCCGTTTCAGGTACTGTTGGATCATTCCTATGAAATATGCGGTGTCTTCACGCAACCGGATCGGCCTTCGGGAAGAGGCCACCTATTGCAGGCAAGCCCGGTAAAGATTCTTGCGCAATCTCAAAACATACCTGTTTTCCAGCCTGAAAAGATAAGATCAGAAGAAAATCGCCCGATTGTGGAATCGCTTAAGCCGGATTTTATCGTGGTAGCAGCGTATGGCCAGATTCTGCCGGGATGGCTTTTAGAGGCTGCTCGTATCGCCGCGGTAAACATACATGGCTCTCTTCTGCCGAAATATCGCGGGGCCGCGCCTATTGCATGGTCTATCCTTAATGGAGACCGTACTACAGGCATCACCACAATGCTCATGCATGAGAAGCTTGATGCCGGACCTATTCTTCTGCAAAAGGAGATCCCGATTCCTATAACAATCACTGCAGGAGAGCTGACCGCTGCGCTTTCCCATGCAGGGGCAGAGCTTCTAATCGAGACACTGGCTGGAATGCAGGCAAATGCTATCACGCCGGTCATTCAGGATGAAAATCTCGTATCCTGGGCGCCGCGAATCAGCAAAGAATCCGCTCAGATATCGTGGGGAAAAACGGCTTTATCCATCCACAATCAGGTTCGCGCCATGAATCCCTGGCCTGGGGCCTATACGAATTTTCGGGGAGAAAGGCTGATTATCTGGCGCAGCATTCCCGAGAATCAATCCGATCAAAGAAATGTGCCGGGAACCTTTCTGGGAGCATCCGAACAGTGTATCCGTGTGCAATGCGGGGAAGGAACTGTTCTTGATTTATTAGAGATGCAATCACCGGCGAAAAAGCGAGTGACAGGCCGGGAATTTGTAAACGGGATTCGCCTTCGCTCAGGTGAGCATCTTTTTGGAGCCTAAAATAACGCGGCATCTCGCCGCATGCTTTGCCTTCTGAGACATCGAGTCTAATGCGGCGGGACGCCGCGTGTTACTTTTTGCACGGGAATCTATCTATGATTTCTCCAGCGCGCAAGCTTGGCTACAGGCTGCTGCTTCAGATCGAGTCGCGCCGCATCTTCAGTGACGATGCCATTAACTCCGAACGCATGCAGGAACTGGAGAGAAGGGACAGAAATCTTACCACAGAAATCGTTTACGGGTGTCTCCGCTGGCAGGGATTGCTGGACTATATTCTCAGTGACGCCAGTTCAAGATCCTGGAGCGAAGTGGATCCGCGCGCCAGGATCCTGCTCCGAATGAGCCTCTACCAGATGTGGCACCTGAACCGGATTCCCGATCATGCTTTGGTGAACGATGCTGTTGAAATAGCAAAACGGGAACTGGGGAAGGGAATCGATGGTTATGTCAATGGCATCCTCCGAAGCCTGGCGCGAACCCGTATATGGGAGAACAATGAATTTCAGAATGCTCCTCCGTGGATTCAGGTCTCGCTTCCACAATGGCTTTGGGAGCGATGGGTTGGCCGATTCGGAGAAAGTCTCGCAAAGGAGTACGCCCTATCCCTGAATGTGCTGCCTCGGATTGCCTTGAGAGCATCAGGGAATGTTACGGAAACGCCCCTCATTGCTCCGTCGGATCTTGTGCCGGGAGCTTACATTCAGGTTAACCGGGATTTGGATTTACCAGACGAGTGGTTATCAACTCTCCAACGACAGGATGAAGCATCGCAGCTCATACCTCATTTGCTTGGAGCATTGGAAGGATGGGATATTTGGGACTGTTGCGCAGCGCCTGGAGGTAAATCCGCTATCCTAAGCATGAAATGTGGTGCCTCAGGGCGCCTGACGGCCAGTGATTTCCAAAGTAAGCGTGTACACCTTCTGATTCATGCACTTAAATCGCTGCCCATACGAAATAGCGATATTTTGATAGCCGACGCGTCTTTTCATCCCCCGTTCCGCCGCAACTTCGATGCTGTGCTGGCCGATGTTCCTTGTTCGGGTCTGGGAACTTTGAGGAGAAATCCGGAGATCAAGTGGAGCTTCAGCTCTGAGGAATTTGCAAGGCTGAACCTAACGCAAAAAAGAATGCTTGATTCTGTCTCGAAAGCTGTGCGCCGGGGAGGCTTGCTGCTTTATTCCACTTGCTCGACCGAGCCTGAGGAGAATGAATGTGTTGTCGAATCCTTCCTGAACGCAAATCCGGAATTTCATCTTATAAAGCCCTCCTATCCCGAAGGAATCGAGAAATGGACAGGATCCGACAATATGGTGCGAACTTTCCCAAGTTCTCGACAGTGGGATGGATTCTTTGCGGCGCTAATGCAAAACGGTAGCAGGTCTTGAAAATTTAATTCAAAACCGCGCAGCAAGGGGGGAGGCATAGCGGTTATTGCTGTATAGCCTTTGCTGTGATACCCTTCTGAAAACCTTTGGAATGCGTTAGGTGGAGCTGGGATTGGGACGAAACATTGAAATAGCACCTTCAATATTGTCAGCGGACTTTGCCCGTTTGGCTCGCGAGATTGAAAAGGTGGAAAGCGCGGGCGCGGACGTGCTCCACCTGGATATTATGGACGGGCATTTTGTCCCAAATCTGACTATCGGCCCCCCGGTTGTTTCATCTATTCGCAAAATCACCAAGCTTCCCCTGGATGTACATCTGATGGTCCAGTGCCCGGAACGCCTCCTGGACGAGTTTATCGAGGCAGGAGCCAACTGGATGTCGGTCCACATTGAAGCGGACGTGCATCTGGACAGAACGCTGCATTTCATAAGAGAAAATGGGATTCGGGGAGGCGTAGCGATAAACCCTGCTACCTCTTTGAGTTTGCTGGACGAAATACTGCCGTCGGCCGATTATGTGCTCATCATGACTGTGAATCCGGGCTTTGGCGGCCAGACATTTATCCCCTCAACACTAAATAAAATTAGACGGCTCAAGAACTCCATCGTATCTAATGCCTATCCTACAAGGATTGAAGTGGATGGAGGCATAGGTCCGAACAACTTGGATAGCATTCTTACCGCTGGAGCTGACATCATTGTGGCTGGATCCGCAATTTTTTCGTCCGGCAAAGATGCTTCCGAAGCGGTTAGAGATCTGAAGAAGATTGCCGAAAAACACAGGTCATCCTAGCAGTGTATATTCGGGCTTCAGATAGGGAGACAATTTAGCAATGAAAGCTGCAAACCGTTACATTCTTTTATGCTTTGTTTTTCTGGGGTTATGGGGATGCGCTCCAAAAAGCGCAAAACTTCAGAAAAGCGTCGTCCCTCCCGACAAGACCCTTTTTGAGACCGGATCCGATTATTTGAAGAAAAGCTCATATATTAAGGCAAGACTGACTTTCCAGACATTAATCAACACATATCCGGACAGCGAAATGGCGGCGGAATCCTATTTTGCAATAGCCGATTCCTATTACGACGAAGGCGGAACGGAAAACCTGCTGAATGCTGAAGAGCAGTACAAGAATTATATCGTTTTCTTTCCCACCAGTCCCAGAGCTGTAGATGCAATGCTAAAAATGATCTCGGGAAGCATGAAATTGATGCATGCTCCGGACCGCGACCCGCAGTATTCCTACAAAGCCCTGCAACATGTCAACAAGTTGTTGGAACTATATCCGGATAACGAAGTGGTTCCCATCGTGAAGCAGTACAAAGCCGAAATTGAGGAAAATCTTGCCCTTAAGGATATTGGAGTAGCGCGCTTTTATGCCGATAAGAAAAATATCGTCGGAGCAAAAGGGCGGCTTAAAGAGGTTATCGACAATTACCATGATTACTCCGGCATGGATGATGTGTATTTCCAGTATGCGGGCATGTTGGAAAAAACCGAGAATCCCGATGAGGCGGCAATTTATTACAGCAAGATCGCTTCCGAATTCCCGTTCAGCAAACACTTTGAGGAAGCCAGGCAGCGGCTTACCGCACTTAAGAAACCGTTGCCGGTGGTAGATGAAGATGCTGCAACCGCCAACAAGTCGCATTTAAAGACGCCGGAAGGTTTTTCGCCATGGAAGCCATTTGTTGAATTTGGTAAGGCGTTGGGATTTGCTGGACCGCCCGACAAGTACGAAGAACTCAAGAAGATAATGAAGGACGAGAAGATTAAAGCCGCTGAAGCAGCAGGCGGAACTGGCGGAGAAGGCGGACAAAAGGGTGATGATACCGGTATCAATGCCATTATCCGGAAGAGTGCCGATGGCAGAACCGAGGTTTCTACGGTTTTGGGGACTGACTCTGAAAACCCCCAACAGAACAACGTAACCAAAAAGAAGGCAGTCATTAAAAACAAGAGGCAAGGCAGCAAGAAAAGCGAGTGAGCCCATCATGACTATAAAACTTTTTGTAGCCGATGACAGCGTGACCATTCAAAAGATCGTAGGCTTGGCTTTCAGCAGTGAAGATGCAGTAATTCAATCGGTGTCCGGCGGTGATGCCGCTTTGGATGAGGTGAGAGCCTTTAAGCCGGATATTGTGCTTGCTGATGTTTTTATGCCGGGCTGCAACGGGTATGAAGTCTGTGCACATATAAAACAAGATCCCGAGCTCAGGGATACGCCCGTAATTCTGCTTGTAGGTACCTTTGAGCCTTTTGATGAGGCGGAGGCTGCGCGTGTAAAGTGCGACGGCTATTTGACTAAACCTTTTGACACATCAGAGCTTATCCAGACAGTTTACCGCTTAATAAAAAAGAACGACACTTCCGGGCAGGCTTTTGAAGAGACTGCGGAGGCTCCGGACATCCGGACTGAGTCAGCGCCAGTCAGGGGCCGAAATTTCGTAAGCCATGGTTCCTGGTCATCTTTCCTCGGATCTGAAAGAGTGCTCGATCTTTTTGATCCGGAAATCCTTTCCGCTGCCCAGAAGAGGACTGGCGGAAGAGTCCAGCCTATTCCGGAAAGTCCAACCGAAAGTGTATCGCCGCAGCCGGAGATCCGCGTTTCGGAAGCGATGATCGATGATATCGTATCCAGAGTTGTCCGAAGGATGTCAACGGACGTCGTCCGCGAGGTGGCATGGGAAGTTGTACCGGAGCTTTCAGAAGTTATAATACGTCGCACTCTTGAGGAACGGAACAAGCGCGAATAACTCGGAGAGAATCGGAGCCAATCTTTCTTCTTCATTTTGGTCTTTGTTTCTTGGTGTCTTGGTGTAAACAAATCGAAGACTCAAAACTTCCAAGCCTCCAATTTGCATTCCTGTTTACGGCAACCCAGACCTGAACTAGAACTAGACTAACACCATGAATTCGAATAGAATTCCAGGTTCCATCGCCGTTTTTTCTTTAAAAATGAGGCTTTTTCCCAATGACCAGAGAACCGCTGGCTAAGTCTTTCGCTCCGATCGAATTCGAGCAGAAATGGTACCGCTTCTGGGAAGACCAGGGATATTTCCACGCAGACAACGCTTCAAAGAAACCTCGATTTTCGATTGTCATTCCCCCTCCGAATGTCACGGGCTCTCTTCACATGGGACATGCGCTGCAGCACACATTGCACGATATTCTGGTCCGATGGAAACGAATGAGCGGGTTCAATACCCTGTGGCTTCCTGGAACCGACCATGCAAGTATCGCAGTCCATTACGTTTTGGACAAGCAGTTGGAAAAGGAAAACAAAAACCGATTTGACCTGGGACGTGAGGAATTCCTTAAAACTGCCTGGGAATGGAAAAAATCAAGCGGCGGAACGATTCTCAACCAGATGCGGCGAATGGGAGTGTCCTGCGATTGGGAGCGGGAACGCTTCACGATGGATGCGCAGATGTCGAGGGCAGTGGTCGAGGTTTTCGTCCGGCTATACGAGGAGGGGCTCATTTATCGGGGAGAATATATAGTCAATTGGTGCCCTCGCTGCAAGACGGCCATTTCTGATCTTGAAGTGGTTTATCAGGCAAAAAGCGGCAAGCTCTGGCATATCAAATACCCGATCATCAACAGCTCTGAATTCGTAACAGTTGCAACAACCCGTCCGGAAACTATGCTGGGAGACACAGCCGTCGCCGTCCATCCGGATGATCCGAGATACCGGCATTTGGTTGGCAAGACGGTTCTTTTGCCGGTTCTTCAACGCGAGATCCCGGTTATCGCCGATAGTTTTGTCGATCGTGAATTCGGCACAGGCGTCGTTAAGGTTACTCCTGCTCATGATCCAAACGACTATGAAGCAGGCATCCGGCATAACTTGCCGAAAATAACAGTCATTGACGAGAGCGGTCACATGACGGAATCAGCGGGACCCTTCCATGGAATGGATCGATTCGTTTGCCGGAGGAAGCTGGTTGAGAGGCTAACCGCTGAAGGATATCTCGAAAAAGTCGACGATTACGAACACAATGTGGGCCAATGCGACCGATGCACCACGGTTGTGGAGCCAAAGGTTTCCATCCAGTGGTATTTGAAAGTCGATACTCTGGCAAAGCCCGCAATAGATGTGGTGGAAAACGGTACGCTACAGTTCGTTCCGGATAGCTTCAAAAAACGATATTTTGAATGGATGTATAACATCCATGACTGGTGCATTTCGCGCCAACTTTGGTGGGGGCATCGAATTCCTGCCTGGTACTGTGATTCGTGCGGAGAGATCATTGTATCAAGAACCACACCAACCGGTTGCACTCGTTGCGGCGGCCCTCTGCGGGAGGAAAGCGATATCCTGGACACCTGGTTCAGCTCAGCTCTATGGCCTTTTTCAACGCTGGGCTGGCCTGAAGAGACGGCAGATCTCAAAGCTTTTTATCCTACCGACGTCCTGATCACCGGGCCTGACATAATCTTTTTCTGGGTGGCTCGAATGATAATGATGGGCATTAAATTTGCCGGCGGCAATATTCCATTTAAACAGGTGCACATAAATGGAATAGTTCGAGACGCCGAAGGCAAGAAAATGAGCAAAACGCGCGGCAATATCATTGAACCCCTACCGCTGATTGATGAATATGGCGCGGATGCGGTCCGCTTTACGCTTTCTTCAATGGCAGTCCCCGGAACCGATATTCCTTTTTCTTCGGATCGCATGAAAGGCTACAGCGCCTTCGCCAATAAAGTCTGGAATGCCGTCAGATTTGTGCTAATGAATTTAAGAGATGGAGATGACGCAGTTGAGCCCGAAGAAATTGACGAGCTGATCGGAAAGAAGGAAGTTCCGCTGGAAGATTTATGGGTCCTGCACAGGTTGAATCAGGTTTCTCAAGAAATTTCCGAGGCATTGGATAAATTCCGTTTTCACGAGGCTTCAGCGCTGATCTATCAGTTCATATGGCACGAGGTTTGCGACTGGTATATTGAGCTGGTAAAGCCGATTTTGACCGGTTCGCCGGTTCCGGACCAGGAGAGAAAAAATAGGGTTCAAGTGCTCATTCACACGATGGATTATTCCCTGCGCATGCTTCATCCGTTTATGCCGTTCATTACGGAGGAAATCTGGCAGAAAATTCCTCACCGGGGTGATTCCATCATGATTCAGGATTTTCCGGTTTTTAAAAAAGCCAGGGAATTCCCGGAGGCTGCTCAGCAGATGCAGGACGTGATGGAACTGATTGGAAGCATCCGGTCCCTGCGAGCTGAAAAGAACATCAATTCCAAGCGGTTGTTGGATGCGGAGCTGGTGATTGTTCAGCAGACCGGGAGAGATCTTATCTCGGCAAATATCGAGAAGGTCTGCTCACTGGCACGTTTGAACAAAGTTGAATTCCAATCGTCTCTTTCAGGCAATCTGCTAAAAGGTGTATGGCGATTAGGAGAGTTCGGACTTGATGTTAATGACGCCGTCAATTTCAAGTCG
>JAHFUH010000709.1 GCA_023265215.1 Acidobacteriota bacterium | reverse complement strand
TTTTCCTTCTGCATCGGTTTTGGAAAGGCCGAACGCTGAAAGAACGCTTTTATCCGTTGCGACATCGATAATATCGAAATTGAGCGCTCCCTTAAGCTCATGATCCGAGGCGTTGTTGACCACTACCTTAAGTTCCGCCTGATCCCCTTCGCGAAGGAATCGCGGCAGATAGGGCCGGACCATCAGTTCTTTAACGCTGCGCGCTTCGCGCGTGACAGAGCCCGATTTTAAATCGCGCGTGATTGCATGAACCCAAACATTCCATGAAGTGACCGAATCGGGAACCTTGAATTCGAATGTCACCGATCCGTCCGGATCGGTGAGCAGGTGAGGCTGCCAGAAAGCTGTTTCACTGAATTCGCTCCGCATTTCAATAGGGGCAACCACATTTTCTGCTCTATCCTCCCTCTTGGAAACCTGAGCAATGACGGCGCTTTGGGATGCACCGATCCCCCCCATGGTGCCGATTTCATCGACGCTGAAATACCCATCGATTGTCCTGGGTTGCGCAACGATACCACCAACGACGCCCCCGCCGGCGCTCCTCTGACCAACTCCCATCCCATACCCCACGCCACTCCCCATTCCCCCGATGCCGTATCCGCTGTAGAAAACGAGCCGATCCCTGTTAAGAACGGGCATTCCGCTCTGGACGGCAAAACCCATGCTTCCCAAATAAACTGCAGGTGATTCCCCCAGGTTGCAGGTGGTAAATACACTGCCCGACCGATAGGGATAGAGATTTATAGGGCTCACAGGCGAGTGCGGAACAAAGTAGTCCAGGCTGCGGTCGTACATGTAGGCCAGCAGTTCTGCGCCTGGAACGGCGGTATCCTTCCCCTCCGGACCGGTCACTTTGACGCTCCAGGATTCCTGTTTGCCCGGCCTCAGATAATCGCGGAATGTGGAAAATTCCACTTTCAATTCTTTGTTGTCCCACGGGACATTCAAAGAACTATCGATCTGGATAAACTGATTGTCGCGCAAAACGCTCAGGCTTATATAAAGTCCTCCCCGGTCCGCCTCTGTCATCGGCAATTCCACCACAGAGGGATCCCTTCCCGAAATCATCTCCGTCCGGCGGATGCGCCTTCCACTCCTGAAAATCTCGAAGATCATCGGCTGATCTTTCAATCCCGAATGCACCAGAAACCGCGCCGTCGCCCCGACTTTGACCCTATAATTTTCAAGCAAAAGCATTGCAGGCAGCGCGAGCTGCATGGAGGGCGCCGCGACAATAAAATTCTTCTGCATTTCACATTTGGCGCCGAATTCGTCGACAGTCTCATAGATCAGTCGATATGGACCGGGCGACAGTTTGGAAACGCTGATTTTCCCTTCTCCTTTTTCATCATGGACGACGGCGCCCGACGCTCGTGTAGCGCCTTCCACCCACTGCAGCAGCAACGCTTCGGAATTGTATGCCGTTCGCCAGCGCTCGCGCTCCTTGTCGCCGGGCGTCTGGAATCCGTTTTTTGAAAACTCTTTGGGAACAAAATGCGGCTGTTCAGCGGGAAGAAGTGTCCGGGCCGGCTCCTTTAGCGCGGCAATCCGCCAGGTTCCCTCGCCGGCTCTTGGGACACCGTCCAGGCTGGAGCGCTGAATTGTTACGTTTATTGGATTGCTACCGAGGAAAAAAGATTTTTCCAATACGGCCGAAGCTTCTATCGAAACATAGCCAAGACGGAACGTGCGCTGCGCCGAGCGCGTTTCTCCCCCTTCATCCGTCACATCCGCGGAAACAGAATATCGATAAGTGACGTCTTTGTTTTTGCCGAGCCGCTCATCAACAATTGGCGAAAAAGTAAGAGAAAAAGTCCCATCCTCTTTCACCGATGCGGTTCCGCCGGCAATCACCTGCGAAGAGTAAAAATTGTAATTCAAATTGCCGTCGAATGAATAAAATCCCCACCACCAGGGAAGAACGCATGTTCGTCTGACCACCCATCGGACCTGTCCGCTTGTAACCGGAAGCCCGAAATAATATTTGGCTTCGCCTTGTAAGCGGGCAGGCTGATTAAGTCGGAGCGGCTCGTCCGGATCCAATAACTTGGTCTCAAACGTCGGCCGCTTGTATTCTTCCACCCGGAAATACGTCCGGCTGACATTAAGGCTTTCCAGATGCCATTGTCCCAGAACTCGTCCCTGCGGTATTAGGAACTCTCCGGAAGCGGTGCCGTAGCTGTTGGTCGTCACGGTTTTCTGTTCGACAATTTGATTGTTCCCGTCCTTGAGATAGACCGCCAACGTCCTGGCCGGAGAAATTTCGAGATGGGCTTCACTCGGCCGCGCTTTATAGGCTATCGCCTTCCAGAACAACTTTTGCGTCGGCCTGTAGATGCTTCGGTCCGTGTAGAACAGCACGGCCTGCGACTCGTTCGGTTGGTTTTGATTCTGAAAATATATCAGCCGGTTATCCAATGCGACCTGATCGCCCATCCGGGCGGCAAAAAAGTATGGGGAATTGAAGCGTTCAATATGAAAGGAGACCAGCCCTTGTGCATCGCTCAATTTTGATTCAATCCGGCGATGATGGGTCTGGTAGTCGGCTTGAAACAGAATTACTTCCGTTCCCTGAACCGGCCTGCCCGTTGAGCCGGAAAGGACCTGAATTTCCGCATCGGCTGCGTTCTGCCGGGTGATCAGCGCAAGATCTCCCAAAATCAGGTAGATACCTCGCAGTATGTTGTCGTTCTTGGCGAAGCCGGGGCGTCCGGAGGCAACCACAAGATAGGCTCCCGTTTTTTTCATCGGTGGAATGACAAATGTCTTGTGCATGCGGTAATCCGGCGTATCCGGCAGAGAGATTGCCCACTCTTCAGCCGGCTTGCTGTTGCCCACTATGGCCTCAAGATCTCTGCCGGACGGAAGGAGCATATAGTCCTTGGACGTTTCGATCGTGTTCAGGAGGTCAATGGCGTAAGCACGGAAAAATACTTCTTTCAGATTCT
>JAHFUH010000191.1 GCA_023265215.1 Acidobacteriota bacterium | reverse complement strand
GTGGTTGTTTCAGTCAACCACAGGTTGAATGTTTTTGGCTTTCTCCAGCTTGGTAAAGAGTGGGGCTCTGAATATGTTTCGTCAGGTCAAGCGGGAATGTTGGATATAGTCTTAAGCCTCGAATGGGTGCGCGACAATATTGCACGTTTCGGCGGGAATCCCGGCAATGTGACCATCTTCGGAGAGAGCGGAGGCGCACGCAAGGTTCCCATGTTGATGGCAATGCCCCCGGCAAAAGGCCTTTTCCATAAAGCAATTATTCAAAGCGGTTCGGGATTGGATGCACCGTCCAGTGAAGAAGCTATCTCTTTAGGGCGAGAATTGCTGAAAAAGCTCGGGATTGCTGAAGGCGATCGGGAAGCCCTTAAACGCGCCAGCACTCAGGCAATTTTCGATGCTCAGCCTGCCACTGCAGCAGCCGCTTCTCCTGCGGGGCAACTAACAATGCCGATCGGTGGGCTTGTCCCTTGCGTGGATGGAATTGCACTGCCGCGAAAACCATTTATCCCGGATGCTCCACTGATTTCCGCCAAAATCCCGGTACTCATCGGTTCCAACAAGGATGAGATGACCATTTTCCGGGCGCGTGATTCAAAATTCGGAGCCTCCACCGATGAGGAATTCACGGCCTATGTGCGCAAACAGCTGCCCGGCAAGGCGGAAGCACTGATCCCTGCGTTACGTGCAGCGTTTCCGAACTATTCGCCGAGCCATCTGATAACAGTCCTGGAGACATTGAAGGGCTATTGGATTGCCACGGTGATTCAGGCGGAACGAAAAGCAGCTCAAGCTGCCGCACCTGTTTATGCTTATTTATTGGCTTGGGAAACACCGGTTGATGGTGGACGTCTCCGATCACACCACGCGCTCGATCTTCCACTGGTCTTCAACAATATCGAGACTGCGAGAAGCATGGTCGGGTCCGGTCCCGAGCCACAGCAAGTTGCAGATCAAATGAGTTCTGCCTGGATTGCTTTTGCGCGATCCGGCGATCCAAACACCGGCGCACTGCCTCGATGGAGTCCTTACGATCTTAAAAGCCGTTCAACCATGATTTTCAATCTTGACAGCCGCTTGCAGAACGATCCCTATTCGGAAATACGTCGAATCCTGCTGGATTCCGGCAAATAGATTCTTTATCGGTGACTTCTTTGTGTTTTGCAAAGAAGTTTTGCAAGTGAAGCAACTGAAGTCATAGAACTTATTCAGAAGCTGAGCGCTGAAAGCTGATGGCTGAAAGCGCGCGGCCTCTCCAATCTCGAACATTTGGTTGCGGCCCCGGCCGCGCTGGGAAGGACAATCTGCCATTTGATTTCAGATCCTCCCTGGCCGGTTTCACCAGATGTGCTATGTTCCGCTGGTACTTTGCATTGACTGCAGCCTGAATTGTGGCGATCGTGAGTTTGCGGCGCATGCGCGGATCGTTTGTTTCAAAAAGGGATCGAACCGGGCGCAGTGCCGGCCGCAATTGCAAAGTAGTATATGCGCCGGGATTGTAGTAACACTGGTCAAGGTAGACCAACCTGGATGCAACCAGTGGGAAAGCACATTGTCAATTTGTATAAAGCCAGAACGAATCTATCCGGACTCGTTGAGCGGGTTTCAGAGGGTGAAGAAATCGTCATCGCCAAGGCTGGTGTCCCGAAGGCTAAACTCGTTCCAATCGCCGGACCGCACCGGAGGTGGCGATCGGGAGGATGGGAAGGAAAGGTCCGCATCCGGAAGGACTTCGATGAGCCCCTGCCTTCTGAAATCCTGCAAATATTTGCCGGGGAGCGTAATGGCAAAGACTAGGCACCAGCTGAACCGGTTTTCTTAGGCTCGAACAGCTGGCATTCAATCCCGGAGGTTTCGTAGACAACCATTGCTGGATTCCGGGGGGTTTTGAATCCATGCGCGCGGCATCCATAGGGCTGGTGGACATCCCAGGTGACTTTATAGTAGCTGCATTTATAACAGGAAATCGAATTCTTCCGTTCTTCCATTCTGTTGCAAACTTAGCAAATGATTAATAAGTCAGGCTTGGTCCGCATTCTGGGACCGTCTTGGGCCGGTTCGACACCGAAAATTTGGTCCAGGTTCATGGGCGGTTTGTCATAGTGGCCGTGTTTCTCCCACTGGTTTGGAAAGAAAACCTTTATTCCGCGATATTTGATAAAGGGATATATCTTTGAATCGGTGATCCGATTGTACTTTTCCACTTTTACCGGCTGTTTCCCGAACCCGTCCACATCAATGACCAGATCAACGTAATCATATGTTTTCAGGTTCTTCTTATCCTCGATCATGAAAGGCACGCCGTCATGAACGTTGGCGTCGCCGAATTGATGCACGATCAGGATTTTCTTTTCAGGATTTTCTTTTGAGGCGATTTCTGAGCCCTGGCATAGTCATCCAGCATTTTTTGCGCTTCATTGATCTGGGAAGCCTGGATAGTGCCGATTGGTATGCCGGGCAGTTGTCTGCCGGGGTGAACGCGAAATTCCGGATCAAGCGCCACAGCGACATTTTCGTATTTCAAATAGCCCTTGTCGAGGATCCGCTTTACCTGCTGCACAGGATTGGATTTGCCTATCTGGGTGTCCAACACGACCATCCACCCCCGTTTTGCCGCGGGCTCGATATAGTCGCTGACGATATTTTTCTTCATCCCCTCGAGATAAAGAAGACAATCGTCCTTGGGTTTGCACGGGATCGCCATCGCGTAAATCAGATGTACCGCCGGAATAACGCCCTTATTGTCGTTCCTTTTCTTGATGTCCCGAATCCATGGCTGGATATCCTTGTCCATGTCTTCAAAACCCTGGTATGCGCCCAGGTGGCCAAGGATCGGTGCAAAATTAAAGGTCCTGCCGTAGACGGTGAACAGGGTGTTCTTTTCAAGAATGGAGATGGGTTTCACAGGCTGTGGTTGTTGAAGCGATTGAGCGGAATTGGAGCGGGTTCCCGATGTCCCAATCAAAAGGATTGTCAAAAACAGCAGTGCTTGGAGAATTCTTTTTTGCATTGTTTCCGTTATTGAGGTTTCGAGTTTTTTATATAACGTATCGGCGTCAAAGGCATCTATCTTCAGTTCCTGGCTTTTTGGTACCAGCTAAACCCACGGCCTATGGCCGTGCGACCCTGACAGGCTAAACCGTTCCGGCGTGCCGTCGATGAATTTGTCAACAAAGAACGAAAGAACTTCGGGGTTGGGTCGCTATCGCTATCTGGGTCCAAATCAAGAAAAACAATCTCCAATAGATACTCCATTACTTTGCCCCCGGTTTTAAATGCCAACCCCGATACCGACCCCGACTCCGACCCCGAGAGTCCCGGCGATTACAAAATTGGTTAGTTGTGAACACCGGGAGCTTCGTAGCCTGTAGCTCGGGCATACTCCTCATATGTTCCCGGGTACATCTGGGGCTCGGTATGATTCATCCCGGCTCCGCCCAATTCGAGCACGCGATTGGACAGGCCGCGCAGAAAGGTCCGGTCGTGGGAAACAAAGAGCATTGTGCCTTCAAACTCCTTCAACGTTTGCACCAGCATCTCTTTGGTAGCCAGATCCAGATGGTTAGTAGGCTCGTCCAGCACCAGAAAGTTGGGTGGGTCCAACAGCATCCGGGCAAGGACTAATCTGGACTTTTCTCCGCCGGAGAGCACGCGGATTTGTTTGTCCACGTCGTCCCCGGAAAACTGGAATGCTCCCAACAGGTTCCGCAACGTGCCCAAAGATTCCAACGGAAAATCCTTCTGGATTTGCTCAAGGACAGTCAGCTGAAAATCGAGCAGATCCAAAGACTGCTGAGCGAAGTAGCCCAGTTTTAAGCTGGCGCCAAGGCGCACAATGCCTGCATCGGGTTCGAGAGCTCCGACCACCATCTTGAGGAGGGTGGTTTTCCCTGCGCCGTTTTTGCCCATAACGCACCAGCGTTCGCCTCGGCGGATCAGCAGGTCGAATCCGTCGTAGAGGATCCTTTTGCCGAAGCGCTTGGAAACACCATTCAGCGAGGCTACATCCTGGCCGGATCGTTGAGGACTGCGGAATTCGAATTGAACAATCTTGCGGGTGCGAGGCAACTCAATTTTCTCGATCTTGTCCAGCGCCTTTACGCGGCTTTGGACCTGTGCAGCCTTGGCCGCATGGGTTCTAAACCGCTCGATGAAGCGGCTTTCCTTGGCCAGCATGGCCTGTTGCCTGGCGTAGGCTGCTTCGCGGTTAGTCTCACGCAGCGCACGTTCGCGCTCATAATTGTCGTAATCTCCTTTGTAGAGAAAAACTTCTCCTCCGTCGATTTCCACGATCCGGTCTACAACTCGATTCATGAAGTCCCGGTCATGAGAGGTGATAATCAGCGTGCAGCGAGCATCCTTTAGGAAATGCTCAAGCCATAGGATGGACTCGATGTCCAGGTGATTGGTGGGCTCGTCCATCAGGAGAACATCCGGTTTCCCTAAAAGGACCTGGGCCATGGAAACTCGCATCTTCCAGCCTCCGGAGAGAAGCCCTACATCCGCGTCGATCTGATCATCCTCAAATCCCAGTCCATGCAACACCTCCCGTGCTTGAGCTTCGAGCCCGTACCCGCCCAGGCTCTCATAGCGGTGTTGCACCTCCCCGTAGCGGTTAAGGATTCTTTCCATCGAATCCGCATTGTCCGGGTTGGACATGTCGTGCTGCAGCGACTCGATTTCGTGATGCAAACCTCCCAGTTCACCGCTGCCGGCTATGACCTCATCCAACACGCTCCAGCCGGACATCTCGTCTAACTCCTGGCGGAAATAGGCGATGCTGAGTTTCCCGGGAACGGATACGGTGCCTTCATCGGGCTGCTCCGTGCCTTTGATCAGACGAAAAAGAGTGGTTTTGCCGCAACCGTTGGGCCCCACAAGCCCGGCTTTCTCTCCCGGATTGATCTGAAAGCTGAGATCCGTGAATAGAATTTGCCGGCCGTACTGTTTGACAACATTTGAAAAGACAATCATATTCCTCGCATGGAGCAGGACGGCTTGGCCGTAGACATCTGCATCAGCCGTATATAATACAGAAGGGATGGGCAGATAACAAAGAGGACATGCCGGATCGGGTGCAAACGGAAGTGGGACTCAAAACCTAATGGGCTTATGCCCTGGGAGCGCCGGCGTCCTCGCCGGCAGGCAGGTGCGCACATCGGGAATGTCCGAATTAATCAAAGAGCTGCAGCGACTTGTAGGGTTTTTGGCAAACATATCTGGTAGTCGTGAATATGTGCCGGCGAGGACGCCGGCGCTCCCAGGCGCTGTTCTTTTTGCTTTTTGAGTTACACTTCCGTTTGCACCCACGATTGGGGGCGTATCCTGTTAGTTTCGTGGAGCAAATTTCTTGGCTGAATCTATAATAGCCGTCTGCGTCCACATCCACCTGCACGTCACCGTGGACGTAGACGGACACGGATTTTCGGAATCAATGAAAGGCTGGGGACTTGGAAGCCCATGATGAAAGATGAGAGCAAAGACCTGCCGGTGGAACGATTGTTTCCTTTTGTATTGCGGTCGCGTACTCTTATTGTCGGCCGTGATACGCTGCGGCGCAGCAAGAGCAGATTGCATTTCGTGTTGATCACCCGCGACATCTCGGAAACCAGCCGCGCCGAAATCCTCTCAGACTTTGCGCACTACCCGATTGTGCAGAATTACACAACCGAAGAACTGGAAAAATATTTCGGGATCAAGGGAACGAAAGTGATTGGATTTGCGAAATCGGGTCTCGCGCAATCGATCTACGCGAGGCTTAAGGAACATCGCATCAATCCATCGATGTCACATGGATAAATTTTGTGAAATTCGAGCACGGGCTCAGATCCGGATCATTCCGGGTTCAAGTAAACAACCAGCCGCTTCATGACTTCTCGCCCCCGGTCTCCTTCAATCTCGAACATTTGATTGCGGCCCCGGGCCGCGCTAGGAAGGACAAGAAAGTTACGATAAAGGTAGGATTCAATGCGGGGTTATGACTTTGCAATCAAATGCTGCAAAATCTGGCGGATTCGTTCGAGCGTGGTCGAGTTTGCTCGCCCAAACGTCCTGACCACTATCGTTTGAGAGAGCGTGTAGATTTTATCGACGCGGATCGTTCCTGGGTGATTCAACGCTCCCTTGTCCAAATCAGAGGATGTGATTACAAAACTGTAATCGGCTGGCGCGGGATTCGAGGTCATTGCCACGACAACCAGATCCGTCGTTTTCTGATTGTAGACGTTGTTGGATATTACAACAACAGGCCGCCGCTTTTGCGAGGAGAGATCAGTGAACGGAATAGGGATGAGAACGATGTCACCCTGTTCATGCATTGTTCCAATCCTCATCGTCGAGGGCATTATTCCAAAAATCGAAGCTGGACTCAGATGCAGTTAGCAAATCCTTGAAGGCATCGCCTGATTCAACGACGAAGACAGTAACATGAGCGCCGGCAGGAAACGGAACGTCGAGGTCGACATGTCCATTTTCGTTTACCTGCACATCATATTTGAGAGCCGTTTGCGCTGCCATAGATTTACTCCCATTGACTCGCTTTGACGCAATTATATCACAGGAATCAGCGCTCTTACACGTCGATGAAATAGCTGTGCCGTTGGGGCCGAAAATCCGGGACACCCGATATTTGCTTTTTATTCCCAAACAATGAGTGTCCGAGATTCCACCTTTGATTAATTCGGGAATTCTCGATGTGCGCACCTGCCTGCCGGCGAGGACGCCGGCGCTCCCAGGGCATAAGCCCATTAGGTTTTGAGTCCCACTTCCGTTTGCACCCATTTCTTTTCATTGACTTTCGTATGGCCTGCTTGGAATATTGCTGACGTAGCTTTACCGCATTCAATGCATCTTCGAGAATTTGGAACGGAACAATATGGGGATCTGCCCATCTTGTGGTGGGCTCTCTGGCTTTTGTCATCGGCAAATATCTGGCTGCTGCATATTGCCTTCGAGCCATTTGTCCGGCGCCATTTGCCGGGCTGGCTGGTAGGCTGAAGCCGATTGATTGCAGGAAAATTCCAGGATCCTCTTGCTGCTTTGTTTGGCGCTCCCCAGTTGAGGCCTTCCGAATTTCTATGGGCCTATGACTTCGTCCGCATGGGAACGACGGGAACTCTTTGCCTCCTTTCCGGTGCTCGCGCTTTTGTCTTCTGCGTTTTGATAGTGATATTGGGCTCCATTGTTCTTGCAAACATCGGGTCCTTTTTCTTTTTCGTTTTGCGAGTCCTGCTGAAGCGGACTTGGGCGGCAGCAATAGTATTTGTTCTATTGCTCACTGCTGCTTAGGTTAGTTCTGCTTGCGTATATAGCAGGGATTTTCTTTTATAATCTCTTACTCATGTTTCCAATTACAACGCAATTGTCGGCGTGGTATTCAGGAATCGGGCTCACCGGTCTGGCTATCCTGCTTGCCTTCGCGCTTTACGCTTTCCACACATCTCTCGGCGGCCAGCCGCTCTTCGGCCGCGCCTCGCTGGAAGACTGAGCGATCAATGCAGCGGATCGCCTATCCCCCACAATTTATCAAAGCGTTCGCGTGGTCCAACCCCATTATTCCATTGCACTGTTTACACATATACGTGTAAAGCGAAGATGTGAAAAAGCGAGACTTGGAATTGCTAATCAGTTCATCTTGACTGCTCCGAAAATTGGACTTCAAAGTAGACGCGGCGTCCCGCCGCGTAGTTCAGCCCCATAAATCGTCTGTTGCACGCGGCGAGACGCCGCGTCTACAAAGGCCGCTCGCACTGAAAATAATAAGAAAGGCGGAAGCATTTCCAGGCTATAGGAGATAAAGCCATGAGATTCGAAGGGCGGGTTTGGAAAGACAAAGGCGGCAAATATTGGCTGGTTGAAGTTCCTTTGCTGGATGTTATGACGCAAGGAACCTCAAAAAAGACGCTTATTCTATGATAGCAGACGCTATCGAAGGCCTTATAAACCGGAATGGATTTAAGGTGGATGCTCGCCGCTTGGCAGGGAATCATTCACTGTCGGAGCAAATCCAGAAAGCGCGATGATTGCTCTTATGCTCAAGAGGCAAAGAGAAGCCCATCGCTTGACCTTAATAGAAGTCGCACAGCGTCTTGGCCAGAAGTCGCCAAATGCCTATGCCCGCTACGAGCAGGGAAAGAGCCTGCCTACGGTTGAAAAATTAAACAAACTTATGAAAGCCATCGATCCGGGATTTGAACCCATACTAAAAGTTGCTTAAGCAGATAAGATACTTAATCAAAAAATTGAATATCTAATTAGTTTAACAAAAGTGAATATAACCGCGCGGCATTCAGGAGTTCAACCGTCTGATCGATAATGCTTTTGAACCGCAGAATATCGAATAAGAAATATTGAATTTCGAAATGCGGTTCAAAATTCCTTGTTCGATATTCTAAATTTTTAATATTTTTGTTTAGTACCAGCTAAACCCATGGCCTATGGCCGTGGGATCCTGACAGGCTAAGCCGTTCCGGCGTGCCGTCGATTAATTTGGCAACAAAACACCAAAGAACTTCGGGGTCGGCGTCGCTATCACTATCTGGGTCGAAATCAGGGAAAGCAATCTCCAATAGGTACTCCATTACTTTGCCCCCGTTTTAAATGCCGACCCAGATTCCGAGAGGCACGGCGAATCGCCCCGCTGTGCGCTGACTGTTACCCACACGTGAACTGTGGGCTTGGATTGGCGCATCATTGCTCAGGATGCCGAATGAGGCCCGTAGTGCCGCCAGTGAATAGGCCCGGCCGTCAGGCCGGGATTAGGTTGTTGGTAACGATGAGCACCGAAGGCGCGGCACTTTATGATGCGATTTCGTTTGAGTGCCGCGCTTTCAGCGCTCATTC